>JAJFHC010000200.1 GCA_021775835.1 Hyphomicrobiales bacterium
TCCGGGGGCGGACCGGCAGTTCATGTCGCGTTGCAGACGTGGTTCCACGTCTATGGAGAGGAACGGAACATTGGGCCAATCAACTGATTTCGAGCAGTCGTTTGCATATGGGCGCAAGGCGCTTCAGTACATGCTGGACAAGCAATCGGCGGCAACACCAAAGAATTACGATCTCTGGTACACCTATGCATCCGGCAGCAACCGGAATTTGATCAAGGAAGTCAATGAGATCATTGCGGTTAAGGGTGATATTGCGCAACCTGATCTCGATCGCATTCACGAAGAGTATTTGTGCCCCTGCAAGGGTTCTGCCGCTGTTGGAAAAATCGGCGTGCAGATTGGCGGCGAGATCGACCAAATCATGGCAATGCTGGAAGCCGCAACGGGCAAGACGACCGAATACGGCGAATCTCTCGGAACCGTATCCGAACAACTTGGTTCGTCCGTTGACGCCAGTTCCCTGGCCACGATTGTCGAGTCTCTCATGTCGACCACTCACGAGATGCAGGAAAACAACCGGCAACTCGAAGATAGGTTGAAGGATTCCAAATCTCAGATATCTGAACTGAACGAAAACCTGGAGGCCGTGCGCACCGAGTCGCGTACCGACCAGTTGACCGGGATTGCCAACCGCAAATATTTCGATGAGGAGCTCGCCGCCAAAATTACGGAAGCTCAAGACACCGGCGATGAGATGTGCCTGTTGATTGGAGACATCGACTTCTTCAAGAAATTCAATGACACATTCGGCCATCAAACCGGTGACCAGGTCCTGAAACTGGTTGCACAAGCGCTGAATGCCAGTGTAAAGGGCCGGGATCTTGCGGCTCGATACGGCGGCGAGGAGTTTGCCATTGTCCTGCCCAATACCTCCCTGCAGTCCGCAGTGTCTGTTGGAAATCACATCCGAGAGGTCGTGATGGCCAAGGAACTGATCAAGAAATCAACGGGCGAGAACCTGGGAACGATCACCATGTCCTTCGGGGCCGCGCGATACCACCTGGGTGATACGCCGGATGAAATCATAAACCGTGCCGACGCCTGTCTCTATGCCGCAAAACGCGGTGGCCGTAACTGCGTTAAGTGCGAGACCGATCCAGGCATCGATATGGAAATGAAGGTCGCCTGACTACCGAAACCACTCTGGCATTCAGGCCAGCGAGGGTACAGCCATTGTGGACATAATCCGTTATTTTTTCTTTGGTTTTCGGTTTTTCAACGCCACGTCAAACGCTTTGCGGGCCCAGTCGGTCATCTCGTCAGGCTCGTCAAAAAGCCGGTCGGGTGCAGTCCAATATGACATTTCGACCGGTCTACCTTTGCCACTGTACGTGAACGGAGACATGTCTTCTGCCATGAAGTCCGGCTTGTTGGTGTCGTCAACCTTGAAATAGAGAACCTCATCGGCAATCAGCCCGAACATGACACCGTCAAGAAAGACGCCCGCCCCACCGAACATGGAACGAACCGACACATCCCCCAAACCGGACAGGCATTCCTTTATGTAATCCCGGTATTGTAGACTGGTGGCCATTTGTTGATCCGGCGAATCTAGTTCAGATTTGCCGAGGCGCCTTCTTCGGCGAGCACTGCCGGTGTGATCGCTACAGACTCTCCACAACCACAGGCGCTCGTCTGGTTCGGGTTATTGAAGACGAATCCAGATGACAGTTTTTCGACCTTGAAATCCATTTCCGTCCCAAGCAGAAACAGCACGGCCTTTGGGTCGATGAGCACAGTTACACCCTTGTCCTCCACGACCTCATCGAGAGGATTGACGGCTTCGGCATATTCCATGGTGTAGGACATTCCGGCACAGCCGCCGTTGGTCACCCCAACTCTCAAACCAACAATGTCCTTGTCTGAGTTTTCGATGATTTCGCGAACACGGGATGCCGCAGTCTCGGAGAGAGTTACGACCTTGGGGCGCGGTCTCGGGGCTGGACGATCAGTCATTTCTGGAACCTCAATTCTTGGACTCTGTACATAGATGACAGTGGAGCCTTAATACATGTTCAATGCGACCCGGGCCTCGTCGGACATGCGGCTCGGATCCCAAGGCGGGTCAAACACCATGTTGACCCGGACATCATTGACGCCAGGGACGGACTGGATCGCATTCTGAACCCAAATCGGCATTTCCCCGGCAACCGGACAACCGGGTGCCGTCAACGTCATGTCCACATCTATGTTTCGGTCGTCATCGACATCTATTCTATAGATAAGCCCAAGTTCATAGATATCCACCGGAATCTCCGGATCATAGACTGTCTTGACGGCTCCGATCATTTCGTCGGTCAAGCGGTTGATCTCTTCTGCCGACAAGGCAGAGTCCGGTTGGCCGGAGTCCACCGGCGTTGATTCCGACGCTGTGTCTGGTTCGTACAGGTCAATCGTGTCTCGTTCTTCGGTCATATCTGTCCTGCAACTTTCATTCAAAAAACTTGGCACTGGAAATCAGTGCGTCTGCCAACCGGTCGACTTCCTCAAATGTGTTGTACATCCCAAAGGATGCACGGCACGTCGATGTTACACCAAAATGCTCCAGCAAAGGCTGTGCGCAATGGGTTCCAGCCCGTACAGCTACACCCGAACGATCTATAATCGTCGAGATATCATGGGCATGGGCGCCTTCCATGGAGAATGAAACAATCGAGCCCTTGTTCTTCGTGGTTCCGAAGATCCTCAGGCTGTTGATCTCCGACAGCCTCTGCGTGGCGTATTCAAGCAGTCTTTTTTCGTGAGCAACAATGTTTTCCCGGCCGACAGAGAGCATGTAGTCAACGGCCGCCCCTAGTCCAATGGCCTGGACGATCGCCGGTGTACCGGCCTCAAATCTGTGCGGCGGATCGTTGTAGGTTACATCGTCGAGGGTCACGTCGAAGATCATTTCACCACCACCCTGATAGGGCGGCATTTTCTTCAACAGGTCCTTCTTGCCGTAGAGTACGCCAATGCCGGTCGGTCCATAGACCTTGTGTCCTGTGAACACGTAGAAGTCACAGTCCAGGTCCTGAACATCCACTTCAAGGTGCACAGCCCCCTGGCTACCATCAACAAGGACTGGAATACCTCTTTCATGGGCCAGCCTGATCATTTCCTTCAGTGGCGTAAGTGTCCCAAGAGCATTGGACATCTGTGTCACGGCCACGATCTTGGTCCGCGGTGTCAGGAGCTTCTCGTATTCTTCGATCAGGATATCGCCATCGTCCGTACAGGGTATCCATTTAAGAACCGCACCGTTGCGTTCGCGATGAAAATGCCACGGCACGATATTGGAATGGTGTTCCAGTATGGATATGACGACCTCGTCGCCCTCCCCAATCACCATTCCACCGTAACTCGACGCCACGAGGTTGATCGCGTCGGTAGCATTGCGTGTGAATATGACCTCGTCTGTGGACGGCGCATTGAGGAAATCTCGGACCTTCTCCCTGGCATCTTCGAAGTTCTGTGTGGCCGTGTTGCTCAGGTAATGAAGTCCACGATGAACATTGGCATACTCCTGTTCATAGGCATTCCTCATGGCATCGATAACCTGGGTCGGTTTTTGCGCCGAGGCTGCATTATCAAGATATGTCAATGGCTTACCGTATACTTCCCGCGACAGTATAGGAAAGTCCGCCCGAATGCGATCAACGTCGAATGGGGTGGAGGCAAGGCTTGTATCGAGAGTTCCGTCAGGCATTATCCAGTCCCTTCGTGCTGGCAAGGGCGAACCTGGCTTGCGTTCTTGCGATCAGGATGTCGCGGATCTGTTCATTCTCTACTGTCTCGATAGCCTCCGCCACGAATGCTGCAATCAACATCGCCTTGGCCTCGTTCTCAGGGATGCCCCGCGACTGGAGATAAAAAAGATAGTCTTCATCGAGTTCCCCCGACGTCGCACCATGGGCGCACTGTACGTCGTCCGCATAGATTTCGAGTTCGGGCTTTGCGTCAAACTCGGCGTCTTCGGACAGAAGCAACCCTTGCGTCATCATCCGACCATCGGTCTTCTGTGCATCGGGGCGAACGATGATCTTGCCCTGGAACACACCCCGTGCGGAATCGTCTATGACGCCCTTGAACAACTCGTTGCTGGTGCACCCCGGAACGACATGATCGACAAGCAACGTCGTGTCGCAATGCTGCTTCCCGGAAATCATGTAACCGCCGGCAACAGTGGCGTGTGCTCCTTCGCCATCAAACAGGAGGCTTCCTTCGTTGCGGGAGACACCGGCACCAAACGTTGCCGTGAAACTGTTTAGGTTGCTGTCTTCACCTAGGTGTACCGACTGGTTGTAGAGGTGAATGGCGTCTGCCTCTTCTTCCTGGAGCTTCACATGTTCAAGCCGGGCGCCACTGGATAACCGGATTGAATTCACGATGTTGGTGGTCTTTGACCCAACCGTCTGACCCGGAAATGTTTCAAGCACGGTCGCTCTGGCGCCGGCCTCCAGAACGATGATGTTACGGGTTGATACGGTTCCAGCTTCCTTGGATGCGGCCCAGGTAACGATTTCAATCGGCCGGTCGACAACCACACCCGCGCCAATCCTGACGGCGACCCCGTCTGACATGAATGCAGTGTTGAGGTTGGTGACGGCATTCGCCTGCCCACCTGGTGTGGCGATTGCGTCTCGAACCCAAGTCTCGCCTGACTTGAATGCGCTGTTGAGATCCATGACGGTCACTCCATCAGGCCACGACACCTGGTCGAGATCGGTCACGAGTTTCCCGTCAACGATGGATATGATGTACCTCTCGACGCCCTTGAACAGTTCCGGCACAGAATCCGTCGATGGCGTGTGATTGCCGGTTACAACCGGCGACCCGTTGGCCACAAACCGGCGCAGATCCGTGTATTTCCAGTCCTCCATGCGCCGATGGGGCAATCCGGATCTGTCGAAACTGTTTAGTGCCCCTTTCCGAAGGTCCGCGACCCAGTCGGTCGAAGCACCTGGAAGGTCACCTTGCGCCGCTGCGAACTGCTCCACAAAAGCCTGTTCCGCGGGCGTCTTCTGAACGGTCATGTTCATAATCTATCTGTCCTTGCCGTTCACGCCGCGTCCGCGCCGTATTCGGCGTAACCGCTCTTCTCAAGCTCAAGCGCCAGATCCTTGCTACCGGACCGGACAATCCTGCCCTGGGACAACACATGCACGTGATCGGGTACAATGTAGTCGAGAAGCCGCTGGTAATGCGTGATCACCACCATAGCCCGGTCCGGCGACCGCAAGGCGTTTACGCCGTCCGAGACGATACGCAGAGCATCGATATCAAGGCCGGAATCGGTTTCATCCAGAATGCACAGTTTGGGCTCGAGGATTGCCATCTGAAGGATTTCCGCGCGTTTCTTCTCACCTCCGGAGAAGCCGACATTCAAGGGGCGCCGCAGCATCTCCTGAGGCACCTTCAGTTCCGTGGTTTTTTCCTTGACCAGTTTCATGAAGTTCGGTGTCGACATCTCATCCTCACCACGGGCCTTGCGCTGTGCATTGAGGGCTGTCTTGAGAAACATCATCGTCGCCACACCGGGAATTTCAATCGGATACTGAAACGCCAGGAAAACGCCGGCGGCGGCACGTTCGTTAGGTTTCAGATCAAGCAGATCATCGCCTTTATACGTTACCGAGCCTTCCGTAATCTCATAACCGTCGCGCCCGGCAAGCACGTGTGACAGCGTGCTCTTGCCTGAACCGTTAGGCCCCATTATCGCGTGCACTTCGCCTGCCCCGACAGACAGGTCGATACCCTTGAGGATTTTCCGGTCCTCAACTTCAACATGAAGATTTTTGATTTCAAGCATTCTATTCAATCCGGTTCCGTTCGATTATCCGACACTGCCTTCGAGGCTGATGCCGACAAGTTTCTGGGCTTCAACAGCAAATTCCATGGGCAGTTGCTGCAAGACTTCCTTGCAAAATCCGTTGACGATCAGTGCAACAGCCTCCTCATCGTCAAGTCCGCGCTGCTGGCAGTAGAACATCTGGTCGTCGCTGATCTTCGACGTCGTCGCTTCGTGTTCAAATACCGCGGATGCATTCTTCGATTCTATGTAGGGCACCGTATGGGCGCTGCACTTGTCTCCGATAAGCAACGAGTCGCACTGGGTGAAATTGCGTGATGCCGATGCCTTCTTGTGGGCGCTGACCAACCCTCGGTAAGTGTTGGAGGAACGTCCTGCCGAAATGCCTTTTGAAATAATCCGGCTGGACGTGTTCTTGCCCAGGTGAATCATCTTGGTCCCTGAGTCGATCTGTTGGCAGCCGTTCGAGATCGCAATCGAATAGAACTCACCCTGGGAGTTGTCGCCGCGCAAGATACAACTCGGGTACTTCCAGGTAATTGCCGATCCTGTTTCCACCTGGGTCCAGGCAATCTTTGAATTGTTTTCCCGGCAGTCGCCCCGCTTCGTCACGAAGTTGTAAATTCCACCGCGGCCTTCAGAGTCACCGGGGTACCAGTTCTGAACAGTTGAGTACTTGATCTCGGCATCTTCCAGAGCCACAAGTTCAACGACAGCAGCGTGCAGCTGGTTCTCGTCGCGCATGGGAGCCGTACAACCTTCGAGATAGCTGACGTATGACCCTTTGTCGGCAATGATAAGCGTGCGTTCGAACTGTCCGGTATTTTGTTCATTGATGCGGAAATAGGTCGACAACTCCATGGGACAACGAACGCCCGGAGGAATGTAGACAAACGAACCATCACTGAAGACTGCCGAGTTCAGGGTGGCATAATAGTTGTCAGTGACCGGAACGACGGTGCCCAGGTATTTGCGTACGAGTTCCGGATGATCCTGCAACGCCTCGGATATCGGGCAGAAAATCACACCGGACTTGGCCAGTTCTTCCTTGAAGGTCGTGACCACGGAGACGCTGTCAAACACGGCGTCCACAGCCACTCGGGCACCCTGCACGCCGGCAAGCACTTCCTGTTCCTTGAGCGGGATTCCAAGTTTCGCATAAGTCTCGAGCAATTCCGGATCGACTTCATCCAGGGATTTCGGGCCATCCTTGTCCGACTTGGGAGCGGAATAGTAGTACAGATCCTGGAAGTCGATCTTCGGATATCCGACTTTCGCCCAGGTCGGTTCAGTCATGGTTTGCCAGCGCCTGAAGGCATCAAGCCGCCATTCAAGCATCCAGTCCGGCTCATTCTTCTTCGCCGAAATGAAACGCACGGTATCTTCGTCGAGGCCCTTGGGCGCCTTTTCCGACTCTATATCTGTATAAAAACCATACTTATACTGATCAACGTCCATTTTCTGGACTTGTTCGACAGTCTCTACAACCGCAACCATTACAACATTCTCCAATTTGAGCACTCAATGCTCACCTTTGAATTCAACGACTTCGCCATCACGCAGCCCCTCGGAACTCAGCCTGCCTTTGGCTGGCCGCATCCCAGGCCGCGACAAGATGATCGATCTCTGCCTGTTTCGTATCGTGGCCCATACTGATGCGTATGGCGCCGCGCGCCAGTTTGTCAGGAACGCCCATCGCCTCCAGGATCCGGCTTTGTCCAACCTTCCCAGATGAACAGGCGGATCCGGAACTAACCTCCAGCCCCTCCAGGTCCAGGGCGATTACCAGCGTCTCTGCGCTCAAACCTTCAGCTGAGAAGAAGCTGGTGTTGGGCAACCGCTCCTCATGCTCGCAGAAGATAGCGACATCTGGTCGAATTCCTTTGAGCTCCGCCTCCATGGCATCGCGCAATACGGCCACGTCGGACATTTCATCGAGCTTCTCGCACGCTGTTCGGGCCGCAACTCCGAAACCCGCGATCCCGGCCGTGTTTTCCGTTCCTGCCCGGCGTCCGGTTTCCTGGCCGCCACCTTTCTGCAGAAACCCGATATCAAGGCCGTCGCGAAGCACAAGAGCACCAACCCCTTGGGGCCCGCCAATCTTGTGTGCCGACAGGCTCATCATGTCTGCACCGATGGCTGAAAAAGAAACCGGGATTTTTCCGAACGCCTGAACCGCGTCCACATGGAGCAAAGCGTTATGCTCGCGTGCCAGCGACGACACGTCACCGACTGGTTGTAGAGCGCCGGTCTCGTTGTTGGCAAACATGACAGAGACAAGACACGGACCGTCCGCGTTCTTCAACTCAGTCTCCAACGAATCAAGATCAATGACACCTTGTGTCGTGACCGGGATGAAACCGACATTCGGGTCCAGGCTCGCTGCCATTTCCATGACCGAAGGGTGTTCGATCGCCGATATTAAAATTCTGCGTTGCCCTATAACTCTAGACGAACCGGCAAGAGCAAGGGCATTTGCTTCGGTTCCCCCGCTCGTAAAAATCACCTCTGAAGGATCGGCTTCAACAGATCCGGCGATCTGTGCCCGTGCGTCTTCAATTCTGCGCCTGAAGGATCGTCCCGACTGATGCACCGATGAGGCATTGCCCGGACACGCCATGACCTCGAGCATGGCTTCGGCCACGCACGGCAGCACCGGGGCCGAAGCGTTGTAGTCAAGATATGACCGAGACGTCATGGACATTACAAAGTATTCTTTCAACTTCACTGAGCCAGTTCGTTGACGGTGAGTGAGGCGGGCGTCATGTCGACACGAGCATTGCCCAGACGTTTTCCTATGACGTCGCCAAGCGACACAGATTCCAGATAACTATGAATCTGCCTGCCAAGTTCATCCCACAGTTCATGGGTCACGCAACGCCCAGTCCCAATGCAACCATTGGGAACCTTGTTGACGCTGCACCGGGTAACTTTCAGCGGTTCGTCGACCGCGAGAACGATGTCTGAAATCCGCATGTCATCAACGCTATAGGCTAACGTATATCCTCCGCCTGGCCCTCTCGTGCTGTCGACAAGCTTGCCTTTGCGAAGTTTCGAAAAAAGCTGTTCCAGATAGGCCAACGAGATTTCTTGTCGTTCCGAGATGTCACTCAACGTCACCGGCGCTCCATGTGAGTGGAGCGCGAGATCCGCCATGGCCATCACGGCGTATCGTCCCTTTGTCGAAAGTTTCATCTCTAATTTCCCAATCCTTGTTCGGAACGGAGTTCTTCCCGAAATCGGCTACAAATTTCCCATTTTCAAACACGCGATTCACGCAAAGCTTGCTTTTTGCCCCCCTGCCTGTGCTAAGAACAGCCGCGCGAATTTGCGTTCGGGAAAGCGGTAGCATTCGATCGTCTGTCTTGAACGATTCTAAACAGGATATAGATTTCCTGACTACAGGAGTCAAGTATAGACATGGACGCAGTTATTGGTACTGCCGACTTGTCCTGTAGGCTGGAAAAACAGCAGCACTGTTGCTCACGGAACTCGATTCTGCTCCGTGTTTCAACGCATTGAGCGCTGTAGCAAACTAAAAGGTTTATACAAATTATGCCCGAGGTGATTTTTAACGGACCGGCTGGCCGGCTTGAAGGACGGTATCACCATAACAAGAAACCGAATTCTCCCATTGCGATTATTCTGCATCCACACCCGCAATTCGGCGGAACCATGAACAATCCGGTGGTGCATCAACTTTACTATTCCTTTGTCGCTCGGGATTTTTCGGTACTCCGCTTCAATTTTCGGGGAGTCGGCCGAAGTCAGGGCTATTTCGACAACGGCGCCGGCGAACTCTCAGACGCCGCCTCAGCTCTGGACTGGCTGCAGAACATCAACAAGGACGCCCGCACGTGCTGGATCGCCGGGTTTTCGTTTGGCTCTTGGATTGCCATGCAATTGCTGATGCGCCGCCCGGAGATCGACGGATTCATCTCGGTGGCCCCTCCGGCAAACCTCTATGATTTCAGCTTTCTTGCACCGTGTCCGTCATCAGGCCTGATGGTCAACGGCGACTCGGATGCCGTTGTGCCCAGCGACGATGTCGGTAAATTGGTGGAGCGGCTAAAGACACAAAAAGGCATTGTGATCGATCACAACATCATTCCAGGCGCCAACCACTTCTTTGAGAAAAAGACAGACGATCTCATCGAGACGGTCAATACCTATCTGGATAAAAGGCTGGTGGACGATCAGGCTGCCTGAGTCGGGAAAAAATGGACACCGCCGGTCATCGGCTGCCCGACACCCGTTGTGCCGGGAAAAGTAATCGGCTGCCCCTTGAGACAGCGAACGGCCAGGTAGGCAAACGCCTGCGCTTCGATCGCGTCTCCGTCGAAGCCAAGCGCATCGCAATTGACGATATCACCTGAAAGGCACTCATCCAGAGCCGACATCAGGCTGGGATTGCGCCGACCGCCGCCGCAAACGATCCACGTCTTGGGCACCGCCGGCAGGAACCTTTCCGCTGCCGCGACCGCACGCGCAGAAAACGCCGTCAGAGTTGCCGCTCCGTCTTCAGCAGATAGGCTGGAAACCGCATCGTAGTTAAAGTCCGCCCTGTCGAGCGACTTGGGGGGAGCAATATCAAAATACGGATGTGTCAACAACCTATCAAGGCACTGATCATCAACCTGTCCCGCATCGGCGAGTTTGCCGTCAATGTCCATTGGAGATCCGGTGTGGAGGGCACTCCAGTCATCAAGCAAGCCGTTGCCCGGCCCTGTGTCAAACGCCAGTATCTCTTCATGCCCATTGATGCATGTAACGTTGGCCACACCACCGACATTCAGAAACGCGACCGGCAGCTCAATCCCGTGTGCCGCGGCCAGAGCGCGGTGGAACACCGGAACGAGTGGTGCACCCTGCCCGCCGGCCGCAACGTCGGCTGCACGCATGTCGGCCATGACGTCAATCCCGATGTCACGCGAGAGCGCGGCTCCATCGCCAATCTGTACCGTAAGTCTTTCTTCGGGCCGATGCAGGACGGTTTGTCCGTGAAAACCGATAACATCGATGTCCCGGTGTGCCAGGCTGTTCTCCGCTAGGAATCCTTCGATGGCTTCAGCGTGAGCGCTCGTGATCCTTTGTTCTGCCTCATGCAACTTGCCGCGCCGGTCCATCCGGTCGCTAAGACCGGTGGCATCCCTAACCGCGCTGACAATCAAGTCTCTGACGTCTTCATCGTAAGGCGCGCTGGAGGATTGTAGACACTCGACGACCGCTTCGCCGTCGGTGCGAACCAGGGCGACGTCGATCCCGTCCATGGACGTGCCACTCATCAGGCCGATGGCTGTGAAGATGCGAGTCATACTTCTGCCCGTGCAATTGCTAATCGAAACTGGTACATGACCGTCGCTGAAGGAACAGTACAACTGAGACACTTAATAAAAAGGTACGGCAAGACAATGAGCGGGTTCAAGTCCGATTTCCTCCAGGTCATGGACCAACGGGGTTATATTCAGCAATGCACCGACGCCGACGCCCTCGACACGGCGGCCGACGCGCGTGTTGTGACGGCTTACATCGGCTTTGACTGCACGGCACCAAGCCTTCATGTGGGTAATCTGATCGGCATCATGATGCTGCGTAAACTGCAGCAGACAGGTCATCGGCCCATCGTTCTCATCGGCGGGGGAACCACCCGGGTCGGCGACCCCTCAGGCAAGGATGAATCCCGGCAGCTTCTCACCGATGCGCAAATCGACGAGAACATCACAGGTATTCGCTCCGTTTTCTCCCGGTTTCTTTCCTTTGGAGATGGCCCGACAGACGCCATCATGGTCAACAACCGCGATTGGCTGGACGAGATAAACTACATCGACTTCCTGCGCGATTACGGTCGGCATTTCTCGATCAATCGAATGCTGTCGTTCGATTCCGTCAAGCTGCGTCTAGACCGGGAACAGCCACTGTCGTTCCTCGAATTCAATTACATGATTCTCCAAGCCTACGACTTCGTCGAACTGAGCCGTAAGTACGACTGCCATCTGCAGATGGGCGGATCAGACCAATGGGGAAATATTGTCAACGGGATCGATCTCGCCAGACGTGTCGACCAGTCCGGATTGTTTGGCCTTACCACGGCTTTGCTGACCACATCGTCGGGCGCGAAAATGGGCAAGACCGCCGACGGCGCCGTCTGGCTTAACGACTCCATGCTGAGTTCATATGATTACTGGCAGTACTGGCGTAATACCGAAGACGATGACATCGGGCGCTTCATGCGCTTGTTCACGGAAATTCCACTTGAGGAAATTACACGCCTCGAGGCGCTGGAAGGCCAGGAACTGAACGAGGCCAAAAAAATCCTGGCGACCGCAGCCACGGCTCTGGCACATGGACAGGATGCAGCACTTGCGGCGGAAAACACAGCCAAACAGACTTTTGAGCAAGGCCAGACGAGTACTGGATTGCCGACAGTGGACGTCAGCGCCCAGAGCCTGGAAGCTGGCATGGGATTGTTGACTGCACTCGTCGAGGCCGGCCTGTCCGCCTCAAACGGTGAAGCCAGACGCCTGGTGCGCGGTGGCGGTGTCAAGATCAACGACAACAAGATCGACGACGAACGCAGCACTGTCACGAATGAGCACTTGAGCGACAAAGGTGTCATAAAAGTCTCGGTCGGCAAGAAGAAGCACGTATTGCTGCGCCCGGTCTAGCTCAGACCGGAAGAGCGACGTGCTACCGGTCGTTGACCGGCTTGCTTCGGCGTTTTTTGGGCTTGCCGATTTTGGTTTCACTGCCGAATTCAAAGACTTTACGGAGAATACCTGGTGCAAGGGCCGACACCGGATTGATCTTAACACGAGGGCTGTCGACATTGCCCTGGACGGCAAATGTAACGCCGAACACACCTTGCCCTTTGCCGCCTGTCAGTATGTCCCCGATCAGGGGGACATGGCTCACGAAGGAGTTCAGTGCATAGGCAGGAATGAGTGTCCCGCCGATGTTAATCTGGTCCTTGCGCGTATCGATGGTTCCCTGAGCACTGGCGCCGATGGCCGCTCCTTTCAGGAGGGCGTCCTCGATCTGCATGATGTTGCCCTTGGTCCGGAACGGTATCTTGAGGCTGTCAAATTCGAAGTCATTGTCCTCGCGTTTCCGACCGATTTGGGTTTCCCGTTTCGCGTTCGCGAATTCCTTCAACGCGTCTTCGTTTCGGACACTGAATCGCTTCAGTTTGAGTTCACCGACCCGCGCCCCGGTGCTTCCAACCGGGGCCAAAGTCAATTTCAGGCGGAAGTCGCCGCCGTCAATCTTGGAGTAGAGATTGGCCGCCCTGAGTATCCTGCCCGCATTGCCAGCGTCGATCCGCATCTGTCTTTTGCCGGTATCGTCGGCTCCAATGCGGGCCTTGAATGGTCGATCATCGGCAAGGGTACCGTCTATCTTCAAAATTTGTATCGTATTCTTGCGCGACACCACAGAGAGTTTGATGTTGTGGGCGGTCTCGCCGTTAAAGGCATAGGCAGTGCCGACCTTTCCCGTCACGCGAACGGTGTCCGTTGCTCCCCCAGAACCTTGTTGAGACGCGCCCGACGAATGATCGCCACCGGAACGAAGTGTCTTTCTTAGAAGTGGCCGAACGTCAAACTTGGATGCCGCCAGGGTCAAGGCCAGAGCCTTGTTCTTGTCGCGCTTCCCCTTAAGGGACATTTTCGATGAACGTCCCAGAGATACCTGAGGCAGGTTTAAAGAAAGGATCCGGCCACTTTCATTGATTGTCAGGCCACCCTTCATAGACAGATGCGCACCTGTCACGTTGAGATTCTTGAATTCTATTATCCCGGGTTTGAAGGTCAGATCCATGTCTGCCTTATCCCCCTTGGTGCCGGATCTGTACCAGCCGATCGGTTCAAAGAACAATTTTGCCGACGACAGGTTCGCCGAGACGTGGGCCTTGCGAATATCGGGTCCACTTCCGGTTGCGACAACTTTGACAGTAGTCGCTCCACTCATGATATCGGAGAGGTCAATTCCAAGCCGCCTGCGTTGCTTGTCGGATATCTTTGCGGTTAGTTCAAACCGGCTGGAATCTTTGCCCTTCGATTCAAATTTCTCCAACCAGATCAGCTTTGCGGGCACCCCATTCAGGGTAATACTCCCCCGACCTTTCAGAGACTCTTTGGTCACGTCCAGGGTCAGTTTGCCGCCATCGATATCCGCACTGGAGAACACATTGGGAAGCTTCAGGCCATCAATGCTTGCCTTCGCCTTCAATCCCACACGTTCCAGCGGCAGTTTCTTGAGAAGCGGAATGTCCATCGCAAGATTCACGGTCGCCTTCCCGCTTACTGTTTCAGGATCAAGGCCAAATTTTTTCATGTATCCCAAGGGCTCGTGATCAAGCACGTGAAGCACAGTGCGGGTCTCACCCTTAATGCTTGCGGTCACATGGCTCATGGGGCCCTTGGGGCTCAGCTTGGGGATCGTGAATTGACCCTTGGTTACAACCAGCTTCTCCTTCTTCTTGCCCACCAGGACGTGCCCCGACTTGACGTCCAATGTGAAGTCATCGCCCCGTAACCGACCTCTGCCGGTGCCGCCCCGGATCACGGGAAGTTCCCCCAGATACCGGGATACAATGTTCTGGAAATCAAACACCATGTCGATGTTGTCGTTGGGAATCGGCAAATCGTTCTTGGCGTTCACAAGGTCTTTTTCTGACAGGTCCACCTTGATCGAGGCCGTCGTAATGTCGCCTTCGAGTATGTTTTCAGCCAACCAGTCGCGGGCACCATCAGCCGCCTGCTTAGGCCACAATTTCATCAACAGCGAAAACGGGACATTCTTCATCCCGCCTTGCATCCGGATGGCTGGTGCATTTTCACCGTCTTGCACAGAACCCTGAAGACTTATTTCGGAATTTTTGGCGGCAATCCTGAACTGCTCAATATCGACTCGCCGCTCGGTAAGGTCAGCAGCCCCCTTCAGCGTCACAGTGTCAACGGCATGGATGCTCTTGTCTGCACCCTCCAAACCGATGGTTTTCGCTTCAAGTTCAAACCCCAGTGAATTGAGAGAATTCTCTGACCAATTGGGCAAAAAGAAGCCAACAAGCGATGTCTTGTTGTCTTCCACAATCAGATTCGTGTCGACAAACCTCACGATTGTGTTTTCCGGTTCATAGACAAGGTTCACTTTACCGCTCGTGACGTTGAGCGGTTCCGTGATCAGTTCCGGAATCCCGACCGTTCCCGCACCGGCGTCCAAACGGGCAGCAGCCGACAGAATCTTCCCGGACCGGTCCAATTCAAGAGAAGCCTCTCCCGTCATGGGGAGCGCCACTTGCGCAAATTCCGACAGAACTGAAAGTTTCCCGGCAATCTGAGCAGGTACAAAATGGGAAATTTTCGAATTCAACCGGAACGTGTTTCGCGATTTGGCGTAATCGGCATTCAGGGTGACCTGCCATGGCGTCTTGCCGCTCACATTGATCGATCCGTCGAGGACAACGCCGTCTTCAGCCCGGCGGAACTCAAATTCCGTCTTGGGCGCGAACCACAACGCATTATTGTTGTCGTCATACAGAGAAACCGCGGCCTCGCTTACCTTAACGTGATTAAAGTAGGACGCGGCACTGCCGCTGTTTGCCGGGGCGGTGAAAATCTCCAGAACCTTGTCGACAATCTGGCGTGCCGACACCGGCGTTTCGTCCTGGCTTTGCTCAGCCGTCTCCTGGTCTGTAAACCCCAGGGAGATGCTGCCATTCTTGTCGCGGCTAAGACGGATCCTCGGACCTATCAGTTCCAGCCGCGACGGCACGACATCGCCCTTCAGCAGAGCCAGTGAGCTTATTCCAATCGCCGCCCTTGGTGCCCGGGCAAGAACCTCGCCACCGGCGCCCAGAACTTGCAAATCCTTCAGCCGGAACTGAAATATGCTGCCACTTGCGGTCTGCTCCACCACCGCGTCGCTAATCTTGATTTCAACGGTTTCCAGGCTATTGTTGAGGATGTTTTCGAGCGGATCCTTCAAATAGGCAAGCGAAACCGGACCGGAAGACAACCGCCAGAACAATATGCCTGCAAGGACCACGCCGACCAAAAACAGCCCGACGAAAACCTTTAACACGCCGCTGGTTATGCGCTTAATCAAGTGCCCTCGTCCCCTGGCGCGTAAAACCACATCTTTTTTGCGCGCACATCTCAATCAAACATGGCAAGAGTTAAAGAATATGCAAGGCGCCACAATATCTATTTTTCTTGAAACACAATTTAGAACGCCGCCATTTGGGCACCTGTCCATTTTCAGATTCAAAATGGCGTGCCGACAAGTCAATTGGCCGTAACATCAAAGTTGTAACGTCCAAGCAAACTTAACCCATGTTGAAACTATTTCCGAATTTGGACAAAAGGATGACGCGATGAGCAGCAGTCCCCAAGCTGGCGACCCGGCCCCGGACTTCACACTCCCCACAGACCAGGGTGACACCATTACATTGTCCCAGTATCGCGGCGGCAATGTCGTCGTGTACTTTTATCCAAAAGACGACACACCTGGCTGTACCAAGCAGGCCATCGCTTTTACCGATCATCTTTCTGCTTTCAAGGACGCCCATACGCTGGTTATCGGGGTTTCTGCCGATTCGGTCGCGAAACATCTGAAATTCAAGGCCAAGCACGACCTCGAGATTGTTCTGGCCTCCGACGAAAAACATGAGGCGCTCGAACGTTACGGCGTTTGGGTGGAAAAAAACATGTACGGGCGCAAGTACATGGGCATCGAGAGATCCACCTTTCTAATTGATAGGGACGGCAACATCGCAAATGTCTGGCGTAAAGTGAAAGTGCCGGGACATGTGGAAGAAGTTCTGTCGTCCGCCAAGGCGAGCGCCCTGTGAGCATCCCGAAACCTGACAGTCTGGTGGGATTTGCCCGCGCAATCGTTTCGTCACGAGAACCGCTGGAGAAAGCATCCTTGTCCCGTCACGCGGCCTCGCGCTGGCGGGAACGTTCACTGTCGAGCGGATTGCGTGCTGTTCGTTCCCCAATGCCCGACCGGCCGGGCCGGCCGGCGCACCCGGTTTTGCTGGCACCACGCGACATGCCAAAGCGCTCCTTGAAAGGCGCGCGCGGCCGCTTCGCAATGATACATGCCATCGCTCACATAGAACTGAACGCCGTTGATCTGACCTGGGATCTCATCGGGCGGTTTGCCCATGAGAAAATGCCGCAATCATTTCTGGACGACTGGGTACACGTCGGCGACGACGAAGCACGTCACTTTGGGCTGCTGAACGCAAGACTCAACCGACTTGGGGGGAAATACGGAGATCTGCCGGCACACGACGGTTTGTGGCAGGCGGCGCAGGATACGGGGCACAGCCTGCTTGCCCGCGTCGCAATCGTGCCCTTGGTCCTGGAAGCCAGGGGGCTTGACGTAACGCCGTCAATGATACAGAAATCGCGCGAATCTGGAGACGATGACACCGGTGACATCCTCGAGACGATATATCAGGATGAAAAACGACACGTCGCCTTCGGTGCAAAGTGGTTCCGATTTCTGTGCGACCGAGAGGCCGTGGTGCCAGAACCGACGTTCCAAAAACTCGTTCGTAAGTACTTCAAAGGACAATTGAAACCGCCGTTTAACGATCGCGCGCGGTCAGAAGCGGGATTAACCCCAGGGTTCTACAAACCGCTATGTCACGCGTCACATTGAATGGACACAATTTCGCCTGCATTCCCCTGTTAACCAATCGTTAACCCTGTAGGCTGCTATGCTAGCACAGGGATTGGTGATCAAACAGATACGGACGCAGGACTTCCGAAAGGCTTGCTTGTGCCAGATAAAAATCGAATTTCCCAAAAACTGTCAGCTTGGCTGATGCACGTTTTTCGTGAACGCCAGGTCTTCATGCGCAGTGACAACAATGTCCGTTACCTGACCTTGCGTCCCTGGATGCAGATGTCGGCGGTGGGTGTCTGTCTTGCGGCGGCCTTATGGATTGCCCTCGCCAGTGCCGATGTCGCGGTAAAGAAGCAGATCATTGCAGCAAAAGATCTGGACCGTGAACAAATGCAGGCGCTCTACGAGGAACACATTGTCCAACTTCAGGACAAGATCGACGACATCAAGGACCGCCTGATGCTCGATCAGGACGCTTACCTGAAGCGGGTCAAAGAGGTGCAAACTCTGCAGGAACTGCTGGAGGAACGCCAAAATACTCTTGAGGTCATTCTAAAGAAAGGCTGGAAAGGCGCCGACAACGTCGCCAAGGACGCCACTGCCAAATCCGGCAAAGCGAAAAAACCAGCCAAGTCCACGTCAAACTGGTACGACGCCATCCTGCCCAAAACGGCATTCTGGCGCTCGGCCCCGAAAAGGACGGCCAAGGACGTCAGAGTTGGGACAAGCCGGCACTTTGCCTCCAAGGACGCGGCGACAGCACCAGTCGAAGAGCTGCATCAAAAGATTTCGGCACTTGATGAACGTCAGGGCGATTTTCTCAATTCGATCGAACAAGACCGAAAAGCTCGGGTTAAGCGAATAGAGAAGTCTTTTTCCAAGCTCGGACTGAGGCCCAAGAACATCATCAGTAAGTCCAAACAGAATTCCAGCGTGCTGGCCATAGGCGGCCCGTTCGTCAGCTTGAGTATGGATTCTCGTGAACGCAAGAAATCACTCAAGCAAATCAAACGCATCAATAAACATGTCGACAAACTGTTGGGCTATCAGGACGTTGTGCAAAGACTCCCACTAATTCGCCCCCTGCCCGCGCGTTATCGGCTGACCAGTGGTTTTGGCACACGCAAAGACCCGTTTAAACGCAAACGGGCGATGCACCAGGGCATTGACTTTCGTGGTCCTACGGGAACGCCTGTTAAAGCGACGTCAAACGGTCGTGTCATACGAGCGGGACGTGTTGGCGGATATGGCAATCTTGTAGAGTTGCGTCACAGCAACGGAATTACCACACGCTATGCACATCTCAGTCGAATCGATGTTAAGGTGGGGCAGAAGGTGTTGAAGCATCATCGAATTGGTCGTATAGGCAGTACAGGCAGAAGTACAGGTCCCCATCTGCATTACGAAACACGGGTGTTCGGGCGCGCTATCGACCCAAGGCGCCTATGGCGAGTAGGTTCTAATGTTCTCAAAGAAAAAATCCAGTGAAGTATCCAGTGACGCCAAACACCAGGGAATGCCGTCTCTGGTCACGGCTGACGTAACGATTACCGGAAACGTCAGCGCCAAAGGCGAAATTCAGATCGATGGTATCGTCGAAGGCTCGGTAATCGCTGAGAAACTGGTTGTCGGCTCACATGCGACAATCAGAGGCGAGGTAACGGCAAAAGATATTACGATCAAGGGTCTGGTTGACGGACCGATCCGCGGCATTCAGGTTAAGCTGGACTCGGGGTGTAAAGTAACCGGGGATATAATCCACAGTGCCCTAGCGGTTGAAAACGGCGCGGAATTCGAAGGTACGATCCGCCGTTCTGATGACCCTATGGACGCGCCGAAAAGACTGGCCGCCCCTGAGGCTTCTGCCAAACCAGCGGCAAAGAAGCCCGCAAAACCGCGTGCATCCAAGGCCGCCAAAACAGCTTCCGAGAGTGCATCGACCGGGAAAGCCGGATCTGCAGCCACTCCGGTGGCCAGTGCTGCCGCCGCCGCCGCTGCCACGATGAATTCATCTGTCGAGGCACCGTCTCCTGACCAGCAGAGCGCCGGTTCCGATGGGGAAGAATCACCGAAGGCTGCGGAATAGTCATATTTTCAGTAAGAATGCACCGACTTTCGCCGGGCGCTTACTGAAGATCGTCGACCTCTGCACCGTCGCTTCCCTTTACCCTTTGCGCCAACGCTGCTTCAATGAACATATCAAGGCTACCGTCCAGAACTGCGGAGGGATTTCCGCTTTCTATACCGGTGCGAAGATCCTTGACCATCTGATAAGGCTGCAACACGTACGACCTGATCTGGTGTCCCCATCCGATTTCTGTTTTCTGGGCGGCTTCCGCCTGCGCTTCGTCTTCACGCCGCTGGAGTTCGGCTTCGTAGAGACGGGCCCTCAGCATCCCCCAGGCCGTGGCTCGGTTCTTATGCTGGGAACGCTCGTTCTGACACTGAACCACAATACCGGTCGGCTGGTGAGTAATCCGCACAGCACTGTCAGTCGTGTTGACATGCTGTCCGCCGGCGCCGCTGGCCCGGTAGGTGTCGATCCTGCAGTCACTTTCATTGATGTCGATTTCAATCGCATCGTCCACCTGGGGATAGACCCACACGGACGCAAAGGACGTGTGCCTGCGTGCATTGGAGTCGAATGGTGAAATGCGAACCAGTCGGTGGACACCCGACTCGGTCTTCAACCAGCCATAGGCATTTGTCCCCTTGATCAGCAAAGTTGCCGACTTCAGGCCGGCTTCTTCTCCGGCATTGGCCTCAATAACTTCCAGCTTGTACCCGCGTGCCTCGGCCCAACGGCTGTACATCCGGGTAAGCATCTCGGTCCAGTCCTGGCTCTCGGTACCACCAGCACCTGAGTGTATTTCCAGGTATGTGTCATTGGAATCAGCTTCACCGGAGAGCAACGTCTGTAATTCCTGCTTTGCCGCTTCCGTGCGCAACACCCTAATGGCGGATTCAGCTTCTGAGATTATGTCCTGATCATCCTCAAGCTCGCCAAGTTCGATCAGTTCGACATTCTCGTCAACGCCGCCCTCGAGGTTCTTGTAAACGGACATTGCGGAATCGAGTTCCTGGCGCTGGCGCATGACCGCCTGAGCTCGTTCGGAATTGTTCCACAGATCGGGATCTTCTGCCTTGGCGTTCAGGTCATCCAGTCTTTGCTGAGCGGTATCCCAGTCAAAGATGCCTCCTCAGCAGCACGAGCGACTGCCTGATTTCATCAACGAGATTCTGAATTTCCGCTTTCATGATGCCCTGATTCCCTTACAGCGAGCGCGGACCTTAGCCGCCCTTCATCCTTGTGTAAATGATCGCTTTGGCCGCGTTCCTGGGAAAAACGTGCCGGGAATGAAAGAGTGCTCCGCAAGGCGCAACGGTCAGTACAGACCACCGGTTCCCGACGTCAGCGTACCGGACGGTTCGATCGATTCCGTAAGTGTCTCACCGCCGATGACATAGATATCTTCAGGCGGACTTTCACCGGGTTTGAAGGCTTCGAGAATAACCTTTTCATCGCCCAACTGGGCACGTTTGCCGGTAGTCGAGTTGATCGGTACAAAGTTGATCCCCGATGGCACCCGGAACGGAATGGCCGATTTGTCCTTGAGGGCCATCGTCATGAAGTCCCGAAAGACCGGTGCAGCCAGGTCACCGCCCGTTGACTTTTTGCCCATGGGCTGCGGCTTGTCGAAACCGATATAGACACCTACAGCGAGATCAGGCGCGAAGCCCACGAACCAGGCATCCTTTTCATCGTTTGTCGTACCGGTTTTGCCGCCAAGCGGTTTGCCGACTGCCTTTACGACCTTCGCAGTGCCGCGTTCAACAACGCCTTCCAGCATACTGACAATCTGGTAAGCGGTGTGGGGGTTGGTTATCGGTGCCCGGTCGTCCGCCAATACCGGTTCGGGTTGTCCCTGCCAGGCATCCGCAGAACAATCGGTGCATTCACGCCCGTCGTGCTTGTAGATAGTCTTGCCGCGACGGTTCTGTATCCGGTCGATCAACGTTGGTTTGATCTCACGCCCACCGTTCACCAACATGCCGAACGCGGCCGTCATGCGAACGAGGCTGGTCTCCCCTGCCCCCAAAGACATGGACAGAACCTGGGGCATGTCGTCATAGATGCCAAACCGGCGGCCATACTCGGCGACCACGTCCATACCCATGTCCTGGGCCAGTTGAACCGTCATGACGTTTCTTGAGCGTTCGATCCCTATACGCAACGTGGACGGTCCGTAAAATCGCCCGCCATAGTTCTTGGGCCGCCAAGTCTTTCCGGACTTACCCTGTGCAATTTCGATCGGGGCGTCAACAATCACGCTCGATGGCGTGTAGCCATTGTCCAGCGCTGCGGCGTAGACAAATGGCTTGAAAGATGAGCCCGGCTGGCGTTGGGCCTGGATGGCGCGATTAAACTGGCTCAGCGAGTAGCTGAACCCCCCGACCATGGCATGAACGCGGCCGGTATGCGGGTTCATTGCGACAATGGCACCGTCGACTCCAGGGATTTGCATAAGGCTCCATATGCCGGGTTTACCCGTCTTGGCCACGTAAACCACATCACCAACATTCAGAACCTGTGAGACCTTGGTTATCTTCTTGTCGGGGTTGTCTGTCGGTGCCGCCCATTTTGCCTCCTCCAGCGGGATGAACCCTCCGGTCCGTTCCTTGACAATCGATCCATCTTCGAGCCTTGGCGGCTGGAGACCAATTTTGGCCCGATTATCGCCGACTTCGAGCACAACACTCAGTTTCCAATGGCCTATATCGCTGGGTCCCCTGATTTTCCCCAATGGCACACCCCAGTCGCCCTGCACATCGATAGTCTTGACAGGGCCACGCCATCCGTGGCGTCGGTCATACCCTACCAGACCATCAACCAGCGCGCGGCGCGCCCAGATCTGCATCTGTGGGTCCAGGGTGGTGCGGATCGACAATCCGCCCTCGTAGAGTTTCTTTTCGCCATAGATCTCGAACGCTTGCCGGCGCACCTCCTCAGCAAAATACTCGGCTGCAAACAACTGCGCGCCGAACGGTCGGGGCCGGACCTCGAACTTGCTCGCTTGTGCTTTCTTTGCAACATCGGACTTGACGTAGCCGTTCGCGACCATCCGGTCGATAACCCAGTTGCGGCGCTCGACCGCTTTCTCGGGTGCCTTGAACGGATGGTAGTTGTTTGGCCCCTTGGGAAGGGCCGCCAGATAAGCAATTTCCTGAAGCGACAGTTCCGCCAGTGACTTTCCGAAGTAGTTCAACGAGGCCGCCGCGACCCCGTATGACCCCAATCCCAGATAAATTTCATTGAGATAAAGTTCCAGGATCTGATGCTTAGAATAGGCTTTCTCAATCTTGCCCGACAAAAGCGCTTCCTTGAGTTTCCGGTCAAATGTCCGTTCACTCGACAGAAGAAAGTTCTTTGCAACCTGTTGGGTGATCGTCGACGCCCCGACAAGCCGTTTTCCAGTCGAGAAATTCTTGAAGTTTGTGACAACCGCGCGCGCAACACCTTGCCAATCAACACCTGAATGCTGGTAGAAATTCTTGTCTTCGGCGGAGACAAACGCGTTGATCAAGGGGGCCGGAATAGCATCTATCGGGATGTAAAGCCGCCGCTCCTTTGCGTACTCTGCCAGAAGCGCACCGTTGGCCGCATGGACCCGGGTCATCACGGAGGGTTCATAGTTGGCCAACTGCTCATAATCCGGCAGGTCTTTTGAGGCGTCCCAAATGACATACACAGTGGCAATGACAACCCCCATGCCAAGGATTGTGCCAGCTGCAAATAGATATCCCAGGAAACGAAGCATCAAAAAACCTTTGAAAACATTTGTGGAATCACTCGGCCGGAGCAAGCCAGTCCAAATCGGTCAATTCAAGCCGCGCCCAACCAGCATGGTTTCCACATCATATAATGTTTGCCACCACGATGCACTGCGAACATGTGATCCTGCAAAAAACCGGAATCCGTGGACATGGGCCTGCCAGCGGTAACACGAACAGGTATCGGCGTCCATAGAGCCGCAAATTGTGGCTAACGCGGGGCGACACACAGTGAGTCCGTAACGCAAATGGGCAGTCTTACTGGCCTTGCGCAACGCGTGACTTGAAATACCGGCCGATTGCCAGGACCATGGCGTCCGCTGTCTTCCTGCGCCAGGACTGTGTGGTCAAAAGCTTCTCGTCGTGACGGTTCGACAGATAGCCCAGTTCCAGAAGAACGGAGGGCACGTCCGGTGCCTTGAGCACACGGAATCCAGCGAATCGGTGAGGCCGCTTGGTCATCCGAACCTTCGGCTTGAGACTCTTGACCACGGCTTTGGCAAATCGCACGGAGTGATTCTTGGTTTCGCGTTGGGCCAAGTCGATCAGAATGCCGGTCACATCGTCATTTTTACCACCCAGATCAACCCCGGCTATGATGTCGGACCGGTTTTCTTTGCTGGCCAGGGCCTCGGCTTCCTT
>JAJFHC010000003.1 GCA_021775835.1 Hyphomicrobiales bacterium
CCTCTACACCCACGCCGTTTTTTCCCGCCACGAAGTGCCGCCCGGTCATGTTGAACATGGCGGGCGCTATGATGCTGTCGATAAAGTATTGAAAAGCGAAATCTTCGCGCATCTTGAGAAACGCATACCGCCCAAAGCGACAGCGGATCAGATCGAGCGCGTGCACCCGGCGGCCTATCGTCTTGTCGTCGAAGAAAACGCGCCGAGCGAAGGGCTTGCGCAATTTGATGCGGACACGTTCATGGGACCGTCGTCGCTGGAGGCGACGTTACGTGCCGCCGGCGGCGCCTGTGCGGCGGTCGATGCGGTATTCGCCGGTGAGGCGAAAAACGCGTTCGTTGCCGCGCGCCCGCCGGGTCATCACGCAGAGCCTGAACGGGCGATGGGGTTTTGCTTTTTCAATGCCGCCGCCATTGCTGCGATGCATGCGCGCGCTGTCCATGGCGCCAAACGCGTCGCGGTCCTCGACTTCGATGTTCATCATGGCAATGGCACCGAGGCGGCGTTCTGGCACGACGAAGATGCGTTTTACGCCTCGTCACACGAATGGCCGCAATATCCGGGGACGGGCCGCGCGACCGATCGCGGCGCTTTCGACAACATCGCGAACGCAACGCTGGCGACCGGAACTGGCGGCAATGAATTTCGTCGCGTCTGGGGCGACACGCTGCTGCCGGCGCTATCGGACTTCGATCCCGATTTCATCGTCATTTCCGCCGGCTTTGACGCCCATGCCGCCGACCCGCTGGGCGGGCTGCAACTGACAGAGGCCGACTTTGCCTGGGCGACCGGCGAAATCGCTGGCGTCGCTCGGGACAAGGCGAAAGGCCGCATGATTTCGGTGCTGGAGGGCGGTTATGACCTCAAGGCCCTGGCGGCGAGTGCGGCGACCCATGTGAAAAGCTTGATGAGCGCCTGAAAACCGCGCCATAAGAGCGGCCGAAAGGGGCGCCAAAAGGGGCGATGGGCAAGAAATCATGACCGGCCGAATTATCACTGCGCGTCATGGACGCCCGGATCTCGCCCGTGATGTAACGATCACGGCCCGCGAGTATGGCGACTGGTGGACGCAATATGACGCGAGCGGGCTCGCCGCTGACGAGCGACCGCCCGCCGGCCTCGTGGCCCTCGCTGAACAGGCCGAAACCATTCTCTCTTCGACATTGCCGCGGGCCATTGAAACAGCGCGCCATGTTGCCGGCGCCGATCGCAACATTCCGGCCGATCCGATGTTTGTCGAAGCGCCGTTGCCGCCGCCGCCTTTCCCGGATTTTATTAAATTGCGCCCGGGCCAATGGGGCGTCGTTTCGCGCACGCTCTGGTTTTTAGGCTTCGCCCCGGAGGGTGTTGAAAATCATCTGCAGAGCTGGCGCCGGGTGCGCAACATTACCACGCGCCTCGCCGAGCAGGCGGCCGACGGCGATGTTGTTCTATGCGCGCATGGTTATCTGAACTGGATGATCGATCAGCAATTGCGCCGCGAAAGCTGGGTGCGCGCCAGTCGCGCCGGCGGCAATCATTTCTGGTCATGGCGCATCTACGAACCGCCAGGCGTGAAACGCGGCGTTGAAGCGCCGGCCGCAGCGGAGTAAGTATTCGGCATGGCAAAATCCCCTAATGATATCGTGGCGCTGTCCTTTGAAAAAGCGCTCGCCGAGCTCGAAGACATTGTCTCCAGGCTTGAAAGCGGCAAGGCCGAGCTTGAAGACTCCATCGCTCTTTATGAGCGCGGCGCCAGGCTGAAAGCCCATTGCGAGGCGAAGCTGAAATCGGCGCAGGAAAAAATCGAAAAAATTGTCGTCGGCGGCAATGGCGAAAAGGGCGGCAAAGCGAAAGCCGAGCCCGCGAGCTTCGACTGACGGCGCGCACTGTTCGTAGGCGGCCAGATTGCTACATGCCGATCAGGCGGGGCAGCAGCGATGCATAGCGTCGCGGAAACAATCGCTGAACAAAAGAGATCACATGCCCGTCGGCGCCGACGATGACCCGGCGTTTGCCCTTCGCGGCTGCGTTTATGATTGTGCGCGCGGCGCTTTCCGGGCTGGTGCGCGCGGCCTTGTCGAATTTTTTGTTGAACTTGTCCCTGGATTTTACAGAGTCCGGCAAGGCGTCGAGTTCGGCGGCGCGGGCGATATTGGTGGCGACGCCGCCGGGATGGACGCACGTTACAGAGACGCCCTTCGGCGCCAGTTCCATGGCGATGGTCTCAGAAAATCCGCGTACGGCGAATTTCGACGCGCAATAATGGGCCTGACCTGGAAAACCAATAAGCCCGAACACGGATGATATATTGGTGATCGACCCGCGTGTTTGCAGAAGTTGCGGCAGGAACGCCCGGCACATATCGACGGTGCCGTAAAAATTGACGTCCATCACCTTGTCGAAAGACGCCGTCGGCGTTGCGGAAAACTCACCGATACGGCTGAGCCCGGCAATATTGAAGAGAAAGTCGGCCGCGCCGCAATTGTCGCGCAACGTCGCCGCATAGCGTTCCACGCCATCTCGGTCTGAGACATCCAGCCGGTCGTAGCGATGTTTGTTGTCGCCGGCGCCGATCAGGTCGCGCGTTTCGGCAAGGCTCTCGTCATTGATGTCGGAAAGCGCCAGCAACGCCCCCCGTGCGGCGAGATCCAGCGCAATCGCGCGACCGATCCCGGAACCCGCGCCAGTGACGACGCAACGTTTGTCGGTGAAGGTTTTCAAGAGCGCAGTCTTTCAGTTGGTTCACAGCTGAAAGGATGGACAGCGTTATTGTTGAAATCAAGAACGACGATCAGCGACGGCGCAATTTTATGGTGCGGCGATGATTATCAAATCCAAAAACGCGTGGATAAAAATCAGCACTTCGAGCCGTTTTGATTTCATTGCCACAAAGGCGAAGGAAAACAGGGCGCCGGCAATAATATAGACGGCCAGGAATTGCGGCTCGAATGCGCTTGGACCATGCATTAAGGCAAACGCTGCGATGGCGATGATGATCGCGACGGGAAGGCCAACGAACCGTCGCAGGCGGGTGATGGCGTTGCCGCGTTAGACAACCTCTTCGACAATGCCGGCGGTGTTGGCGACAAGCGCCCAGAAGACGCGTTGCGCTGCGGTCGTGGTGGGGAGCGGAGGCGGGGCGATGCGCGCGGGCGGCGCCGCTCCGCGGG
>JAJFHC010000021.1 GCA_021775835.1 Hyphomicrobiales bacterium
GCTGAGAATGTAGTAGCTTTCCTTCTTGTCACCGTATTGATGGGTTTTTGGATCGGTTGTGAAGTTCGTAGAGGCGCGGCCGTTATTGAAGTTCGACGCTGGTTGAGGCGTTCCGGAGATAAAGGGTTGATTGAATCCGTCGGACGAGGAATCCCATCCGTCGGCCGCTGCTGGTCCTTGGATGTCACTCACCAGAGCGACAACAGCTGCGGCAGAAAACACAATTAGTGCAATGCGGTTTTTGTCTGACATGGAAACGCACGGTCCTTCCCTTATCGCCGACTGCCAGAACAAGGCAACTGTTCGGCGCCGAATCCGGTTTTGAACGCAGTCAAGCAATTCTCGTCTAAATCCAAATATAGGACAACTTGCCGGGAATCATCAGGTTTGTCCAAAAAATGTCTGAAAAGACTTTGTGATCACAATTTGTATTGCACTGTTGTGGCATTGATACCAACCCGATATGAAGCGAACTATGCGCGCTGAACTGGAGACGCACTATGGTTCTGGCTGATTATCTGCAAGTTGGGTCGGGGCTGGCGGGGTTCGTGGTCTTGGCATGGCTTCTCAGCGACAACCGGGGCGCCTTGCCGGTTCGCACAATCGTCTCAGCCTTCGTTATCGAAATCGTCCTTGCCTTGTTGTTCCTGCGCGTCGCCTGGATTCAGGAAGGCCTGGCCTTGCTCAACAGGTCGGTTGTGGTCCTGCAGGAGGCGACGCGCGCTGGCACATCGCTTGCGTTTGGCTATCTCGGTGGTGCGGCACTACCCTTCAAGGAACCTTTTCCAGGGGCTGCTTTCATCCTGGCTTTTCAGGCTCTGCCGATCATTCTGGTCATTTCGGCGCTTTCCGCATTGTTGTGGCATATTCGGGTTCTGCCCTTTGTAGTCCGTGGATTTGCGATGGTCCTGGAAAAGACCATGGGGATCCGCGGGGCCGTTGGTCTGGCGGCTGCCGCAAACGTGTTTGTCGGGATGGTGGAGGCGCCTCTGCTGATAAGGCCTGTTTTTGCCAGGCTCGACAGGAGCGATCTGTTCACGCTCATGACATGTGGCATGGCGACGATTGCCGGTACGGTTCTGGTGCTCTATGCCGCCATTCTGGCGCCGGTCTTGCCGGATGCCCTGGGACACCTTCTTGTGGCGTCGGTTCTGTCAGTGCCGGCGGCGATCATGTTTGCCCGGATCCTGGTGCCGCCGTCGACCAATCCCGACCAGGTTGACGTTGAGCCTGCACCCGCCATGCCGTCTCCCTATGCCTCTCCCATGGATGCCCTTGTCCGCGGCACGCAGGACGGTCTGACGCTGTTGCTCAATGTCATTGCCATGTTGATCGTCTTTGTCGCCCTGGTTGCGCTATCGAATGCCCTACTAGGGCTTCTCCCTGACCTGGCCGGCGCACCGGTCACTCTTGAACGCCTGTTCTCGTGGCTGTTTGCACCGTTCTGCTGGATGATTGGAATACCGGCAAACGAGCTGGCGGACGCGTCGCGCCTGATGGGGCAGAAGACGGTTCTCAATGAATTCATTGCCTATCTGGAATTTGCCAAACTGCCGGCAGAGGCACTGACGGAGCGCTCACAGTTGATCATGCTGTATGCCATGAGCGGGTTTGCCAACTTTGGCAGTCTCGGCATCATGCTGGGCGGGTTGACGGTTCTGGCCCCGGACCGGCGATCGGAGATCCTGTCACTGGGCATGCGGTCGCTCCTGGCGGGAACGTTGTCGACGGGGATGACCGGAGCGATTGTTGGCGTGATCTAGACAGATGGAGGGAGCTATCTGGCCAGCATTATGTTGCCGCCCACATGTCCCAATCCATCCGGAACCGGAATGTCGGTAGCGGAATAGTCCGCGTTGATCACCAGATTGGACTGCAATTTTACGAGAAGTTGTTTGACGACGATGGCGGTGTAAGCCGAGTCTCCGGCAATTTTCTGATGGGCATCAACGATCAGGATTGCATTCGGCATGTAAAATGTACCGAGAAGAACCTCCGCCTTGTGGCTTTTGATATGGTGCTGTTTTAGCGGACTGTCATCTCTGTCTTCAAAAAACAGCAATCCCGCCATTTCACCGTCCTTGGGAGCCGTGAGATGAATGTCTGTTTCCTTACCAAATGTGAATGTGGTTTTGTCGCCAGTCAGATAGAACCCGACATTCTCCCCATAGATGGCGGAGTTCTTGTGCGCTGTGAAAGGACCGTCCTTGATGACGTAGATACCGGGCTCAAACGTAACGTCGGCATCGTTCTTCAAGGCAATTCCACCACAATAGACACCCGGCGTTAGCGTGAATGTACCCTTCATGACAGAAAATTTGTCGTGGTCACACCCTCCATATGTCGGGGCAGGCCTGTCAGCCAGCGGGTCGGGGACCGCAGGACAGTCCGTCAACGCTTCTGGATAAAAGTTATCGTCCGAGCCACTGACACCACCGGCGGAACAGATCATTTCTGCAGTTACAAAAGTAGAACCTGCTGCGGAAATTCCACTTGAACTGGTTGAGTTTGAGAAAACACCGCAGTTGTTAGCCGTTATGGTTCCACTTTGTTTGAGTCCAAGTGCGCCCGATGAACCTCTGTCAAGGGCAATCACGCATACTCGTCCTGCTGCGCCACTGTTCAATTGCGCGCGGGCAGAAACTTCAATGTTGGGGGCGGTGTTCATAAAGAGTGACGAAAAATAGGTTTTGCCCATTTGCTTTAGGACAACGTCAACCGCGCCGATGTTCTCCAGTAGATTCGTGGAGATCTTTATTCGTGGGTCTTTTGCTTTTTGGTGGGCCTTGATGATAGAGGCTGCGACCGATTTGACCTGATCGTCGTCCGAGTTCACGAGATAGAGTTCGTTGGCTGCAGCCAGTGCGGCAGCGTCGGCTGTGTCCTGCAAGCGGCGTTGCTGGGACGTCCATGAAGAATAGTCGACAGAAAGCCCAAGTGCGCCAATTAGGACGGGGCATAAAAGCCCGAATATAAGCGCGACATTGCCGCGTTCGTCCTTGCGAAATTGCATTGTCTGTTGCCTCCAGCCGAACCTTGTTGCCCCGCAGTTTCGGCACTCTGGGGAAGAGACTAACGCAGATGAATTAAGTTACAGTCAAATAAGATGGTAAATTGAGGCACTGTTTTCATAATCTTGTTCATGTTTTGTTAGTCACGGTAGGTAGCCTTCGAGATCCGGAATGCCCCGCCCTTATTGACTGCCTGTGCGCCGGTCCGCGCCTGTCCTCTGGTCGATGTCAGAACGCCGTTCTCCAATGACCTGTTGCTCTGCTCCAGGTCTTGTGTCCGTGCCTGAACGGCGTTCATTGCCAGTACGCCGGTCTGTGCTGGCCTGTCTCTGGTCATCTGTCATTGTGAGTTCTCCTGTCATTGAATGCCGGTTGTCGGAAACACCTGAGGATCAATCTCAGGCGTGAACATGATTATCCAACAAGTCTTGGATTGGTACGTTGGGTAACCCGGGCTTTGGGAAAGGCAATCGATGCTGTCGTTCCCGCGCCTCGTGTTGATTGTATGGCGAGTTGGCCGCCATGTAGCTCGGCAATGGCTTTCGCAATGGCGAGGCCAAGGCCTGCGCCTTCGGATGAACGGATCAGGGGGTTTTCTGCCTGCGCAAACGGTTTCAGGTAGCTGTCGATGGCGTCCTGGTCCATTCCTGAGCCCTGATCGCAAACAACAAACGTGACCGCGCCGTCTGAGTCCTGTTGTGCGGAAACCGTCACTTCCGTGTCCTCGGGGGAATACTTGACGGCATTTGCGACCAGGTTCGAGATGGCGTAAGTGGCCAGGCGACTGTCGCACGTAATGCGCGCTTCGTTGACGTCTGTATCGTCGAATTGAACCGTAATCTCGCGCCGTGAAATCTCATTCGGCAGCCGGCCAAGGGTTCTCTCGAGCAGTTTCTCAGGCGTGTAGCGTTCTTCTTCCATGGCCACATTGCCACTGAGCAGGCGTGACAGCATCATCATGTCGCCAAGAGTCGAAAGGAGTTGATGACCGGCGTCGGCAATGGAGTCGACGAATTCGTGCATGTTGGGGTCTTGAGCGTGCGCGTCGAGTTTTTGCTGCACCACTTCCGCAAATCCGATGATCTGGTGCAGCGGTGTGCGCAACTCATGACCCATGACCTTGAGGAGGTTGTCCTTCATCTGGTTGGCACCGTCGGCGATCTCGCGGGCGGCGCGCAATTCCTTCTCGGTCTGACTTGCCTTCAAGGTATAGCGGACCTGATGTCCCAGAAGATCCCAATTGACGGGTTTGGTCAGATAAGACGTGGCGCCCACAGAATAAGCCTTGTTGATCGCCTGGGGGTCTGTATTGCCTGTAAGGACGATGACTGGCACATGCCGGGTTGGCTCATTGTTGCGAATCCGTTCAATCAACGTAAAACCGTCGATGTGGGGAAGCTTGAGGTCGAAGATGACGAGGCTATAGCTTTGGGTCTGGAGCCTGGCCCAGGCGTCTTCGCCGGTGGCAACCTCGACCACGTCATAACCGTCGTCTGCAAGGCATGCAACGCCTCGTGCGCGAAATTGGGGATCGTCATCAACCAGCAATATCCGGGCGACCACCTCATGGGATGCCCCGGCGAATGCTATCGCCCGATCGTTGTGTCGTAAGTTCATTCCAGCCTCAGCCCAAAGCTTTTATGCAATTTTTATTGTTACACGAGAGGCGTGAAACTTCGGTTTAGGGATCAGCTAAAATTGTAGATACCCGTACACGCTTCCCTTAACCTGAAGCGGTTATGATGGTCTTCGAAAATCGTCTAGAGCGGGATGAGGAAAAGTGTGTGCGGTTTTCCGCCCGCATCCCGCTCCAGGATATTGGGAGCGATCAGGTTTTATGAATTGTGGTTGATTCAACCAAATTCATCCTGATCTAGCGATCGCTGAGGGACCGGTGAGGGGAATTCGAACAACAATTCAGGGTAAGCTTGTGGCTCTCGTGACGAGTGCTATCCTGATATCGATCGTCGTCACCAGTGTTGCGTCCGCCTGGCGCGAAACGGTTCGGTATTCCGATGCCAAGAGAACCGAACTGGAGGGGATGGCGCACGCCTTTTCAGCCGGGGTCGCCGAACCTCTGGCACAAGGCAAACGGATTGGTGTTCTGCGGACACTGAGGGCCGTGGGGCGAATTCCCGGTATTGTTCATGCGCAAGTTCGTGACAACAAGGATATCGTGTTTGCTGAACTTGGCGGTGGTGTGTCGCTTGCCGATTCACAACGTACGATGTTCGGTGGTGCAGGAGATTCAGCGATAGGCCTTCTGCTCGGACGCAATGTCCTGGTTGATGCCAAGATTGTCCAGGGCGGAGAGAAGATCGGGACAATACGATTGTTCGCCGATACCTCGGATCTGAAGGCCCGATTGCTGGATGGTCTTTGGGATACGATGATTGTTGGCCTTGTAGCCCTGCTTTTGGGGTCGGTGTTCGCCATTCGGCTGCAACGCGGCATTACGGCACCGATCAAAAAACTCACCGAGGCCATGAGCGGCGTGCGTGAGACCCATGACTTCAGTCAACAGGTCGATAAGCAGACCCATGACGAGACTGGAATTCTGGTAGATTCGTTCAATGACATGTTGCGCCAGATCCGCGCCAGGGATGACCGGATTTCCAAGCATCGTGACCATCTGGAGTCTGAAGTTGAACAGAGAACCCATGATCTGCGTCTGGCGAAGGAAGACGCGGAGACGGCCAACATGGCGAAATCGGATTTCCTGGCCACGATGAGCCATGAAATTCGCACGCCCATGAACGGCATGCTCGTGATGTCGGAACTGTTGGCCTCGGCTGAATTGCCGCCGCGCCACCAACGCTATGCTGAAGTCATCATGCGTTCAGGCCAGAGCCTGTTGTCGATCATCAACGACATTCTCGATTTCTCAAAGATCGAGTCAGGCAAGCTCGAGCTTGAAAAAGTCAACGTCAGGACATCCGATGTGCTGGATGACGTGCTCAACCTGTTCTGGGAGCGGGCGTCGAGCAAGGGCGTCGACTTGTCCGGTTTCGTCGAACCCGATGTCCCGATCGAGTTTGAAGGCGATCCCGTCAGGATCAATCAGGTTTTGAGCAATCTGGTCAACAACGCGCTCAAGTTCACAGAGACCGGGCATGTCTATGTCTCCATTTCGCGTTCCAGGGATCTGGGTGAAGACGGCCTCAAATTTTCGGTGAAGGATACTGGTGTCGGTATTGCCCAGGACAAACTGGCTAGTGTTTTTGAATCGTTTTCCCAGGCGGATCAATCGACCACCCGCAAATACGGAGGAACCGGACTTGGGCTTGCAATCTGTCGACGCCTGGTGGATGCCATGGACGGCAAGATTGGTGTCAAGAGCTGTTTGGGCGAAGGGTCGGAATTCGGGTTCACGATGACGGCCCGTACGGTGAAGAGTGCCCCGCCGGCCGACCTGAGCAAAGCGCAAGTCTATCAGAGAGCCGTCATCGTCACGAAAGGCACGGCGACCCGTATATCGCTTGCCCGTTATTTTGGAACAGCCGGATTGCCGGTCGATATCCTAACGCCGGATGAAGTTTCAAAGGCGAGTATGAAGAGCACCGACCTTGTCATCGCCGACGCATCGGTGATGGATGCTCTCGGTCCCTGTGTTTCGTCCCCCGGCGTCGCCTGTCCCTCAGGTGTTGTCTGCCTCTCTCAGTTGGGAGACACTGTTGCTGACCGGTTGCTCGCCGAGAAACAGACACAGAGCACGATCATGTTGCCGGTTTCCCGTGCAGCCATGCTCGAACTGATCGGCCAAATCGAAGATGGTGTCCCGATCACAGCAAAACTGTCGGGCCGCAGCGGTACGGCGGACGAGGTGTTACCTCAGTTCGAGGGGACACATGTGCTCGTTGCTGATGATAGTCCAATCAACCGCGAAGTCATTATCGAAGCGCTTTCACGTCTGAAGGTTACGGTTGTGACGGTTGCCGATGGCCGTGAAGCCCTGGAGGCGGTCAAAACCAGTCACTTCGATCTGGTGTTCATGGATTGCAGCATGCCGGAAATGGATGGCTTCGAGGCAACCCGGGCCATTCGTCAGTTGGAAACGGACGCTGGGGCCGAACGACTGCCGATCGTTGCTCTCACGGCCCATATCGCGGGTGGGAATGCGAATGAGTGGCGTCTTTCCGGCATGGACGACTACATGACCAAGCCGTTCACCATCAAGGCGCTTGCCGCGTGTTTCGAAAAATGGATTGGTGAGCGAGAGAACATGGTTGTGGAAGCGCCGGAAGATCCCATGCCGGTGTCCTCGTGTGCAGATCTCCCGATTATCGACACGGCAATTCTTGATAGCATTGGTGCGATGGCATCGTCGGAGTCGGCGGAGCTTCTCGATCGGATATTCGGACTTTACGAAGTCCATGCGCCCGATACTCTCAACTTGCTCAAAAATGAAGCATTGCAGGGAGCTTGCGCATCATTGGCCGACGCTGCTCATGCGTTGAAATCGCTGAGCTACAGTGTGGGTGCACAAAGAGTGGCGCAGGCGTGCGGCATTCTGGAGGAAAGGGCGCGATCAGAGGATGGTCGGGACGTCGGCAATGATGTGCTTCGGGTGGAGCAGGAAGTCGGTCAAGCGCTCGCACAGATTGCAACGCTTAAATCCCCGGCTGAACTCCCACAAGCGTTTGAGGCATAGACATGTCTGATTTACACGTTGTTAGGCATGGCCGGTTAGATTGGCCGTCGGGGTCAATACCTGCGATTCATCACAAGTGCGGGGTTGAGTGAGGCTAGGCATGTCAGATTTACTATACAAACCTAACAATGTGCTGATCGTTGATGACGATCCAATCCTGACGGTGATTGCCGAGACCTACTTTCGAAAAATTGGTTCAGAAGTGATTCGGACGGCTGCCAACGGTCGCATTGCGCTGGAGGTTCTCAAGGAAGACCCCACCGGTATCGACTTCATTCTCTGTGATTTGAATATGCCGGAACTGGATGGAGTTGAGTTTCTGCGTCACCTTCGTTATCAGGAATTTTCTGGTCGCATTGCCATTCTGAGTGGCGAAAAGGGGGCCGTCGTCAGATCGGCTAGTAATCTCGCGGTGGCTCATGAACTGGATATCGTGGGCACTCTGTACAAGCCTCTCAATGTCAAGGCTCTCTATGAGGCCGTAAACAAGACGCCGCGGCGCGAGGCGACAGGACTGAACGTTCCAGTTCCCGTAAACATTTCGGGCGGTGATCTGGCTGTCGCCATTCAATGTGGACACATACAACCTTATTTCCAGCCAAAAGTAGATGTACGGAACAACAACACAATCGGTGCGGAATCTCTGGCGCGATGGATACACCCCGGTTTTGGCATTATAGGCCCTGATCACTTCATTCCTGTTGCGATGAAGAATGGACTGATTGGTGAGTTGACGGAATCCATGGTTGCCCAGACAATCGAAGCGCTGGCGCGATGGAGAAATGCCGGATTCTACATCAAGATTTCAGTCAACCTAACAGCGGATGCTCTCCGCGACCTGGAGTTTCCCGACAAACTGGCGGGGTTGACCGCCGGTGCCGGCGTTCCCAACTCGTCGCTGATTCTGGAAGTTACCGAGGCGAGTTTGCTTGAGGAGTCGCAGGCCTCTATCGAAACTCTGACGCGCTTGAGGATTATGGGGTTTGATGTGTCGATCGACGACTTTGGAACCGGTTATTCAAATCTGGAGCAGTTGAGGAAGTTTCCGTTCTCCGAACTGAAAATTGATCGATCCTTCATCATTGAAGCCACGACGGATTCATTTGCCAGAACCTGCGTTGAGACCAGCGTCGCACTTGCCCGGGAACTAGATTTACGACTCGTGGCAGAGGGCGTCGAGAACCAGGAAGGATGGGACTTCGTGATTGAAGCCGGTGTGGATGAAGTACAGGGCTACTACATTGCAAAACCGATGTCCGCGGATGATTTTTCGAACTGGCTTCAGAAGAACGACACCGACTATCGATATGCGCGTGATCGAAGCTCTCAATAGAGTTGCCGCGATTGGCTTTTTCCTGTTTTAGTCCAGGGCCTCGGCTTTCTCACTGGATTCGGACTGTTGCATGCTGAGCAGCAGATACAATGACCAGTGTTGTCATTAACGCTTGTTGAAGGTGTGCCTTGTTGTCTAAACAAAGACAGGTATACCGACACATGGAGCGGTAGTGAATCCGGCACGATAGTTTGGAATGCGAGATGAGTGAAGGTGTGCGCCACGAGTTTGCGAGATCAGTCGCGGACCTTCGAATCCAACTGCGTTTGGACGAGGAAGAATTCGCAGATCTGATCGGGATCTCCCTCGACCATCTCCGCCGGCTCGAATCGGGTCGGGCGGGCGTGTCGATCAAGACATTGCAGAAAATCAACGATGCCACAGGCGCCAAGCCCATATTGACCTTTGTGACGGGCGATTTGACGGGTGCTGCACAGCCGTCACTGCGCAGACGGAGTGCCGGCGCCGACAAGGTGGAATTGCCGCGGATTGACAGTTTCGACGCGGAACCAGCCGCGGCTCCCGAAGAGGAAGAGGGCGAAGGACAGACCCTTTCACCTGAGCAGCGGACCCGGCTGTCGGTTCATGAATATGCAGACATCTTCGCCAGAAAGTCAGGTTCCGCCTTGCAGGAACTCATCAGGGACATAAGGCAGAACGGCCTCACAAATCCGATAGTCATTACCGCCAACTTCGAGATTCTCGATGGGAGGGCGCGATACGATGCCTGTATCGCCAGCGGGGTGGAGCCGCGATTTGTGGTTTATCACGGCGACGATCCGATCGGTGTCGTGGACAGCCTGAATGCAGAGGCATGAGGTTTGGGGTTCCCATGCCTGAACTTCGGAGTGATTTGAAATGAACTTTTCAATTCCACAGTCGCTTGGCGAGTGGAATACGGCAGGCGCCGACTATTTTCCAGGCTTGCTGGGTATCAAGGTCGAGTCGGTATCTGCTGAGCAGGTGGTTCTGTCGCTCGAACTTCGCAAGGAACTGATGTCCTGGAACGGATTCCTGCACGGTGGGACTGTGGTCTCTCTTGCGGATACATGTTGTGGGTATGGGACTGTGAATTCGCTTCCCGAAGGCGCATCCGGATTTACAACCCTGGAACTGAAATCAAACTTCATATCGACAGCCCGGGAAGGAACCATCCGGTGTCTCGGAGAACCTCTTCACATGGGCCGGACAACGCAAGTCTGGGATGCCCGGGTCGAACAGGCGGAATCGGGTAAGGTCATGGCCCAGTTTCGCTGTACCCAGATGATCCTGTGGTCAAAGCCCTGAAGCGGCCTAGAACCAGGGCAGGGCGAAACCGAACGATATCACCAGGGTAACTCCGGCCAGTGCCAGATTGACGACATCGCGCAAGCGTCTCTGGAACGGTGACTGATCGACAAACAGGCAATCGGCACCACGGTTCTGCCGAGAGGCAAAGGTGAAGGTGATCACGAGATGGGCGACGATGATTGCCGCGGCCAGTATGGCGACTTCGTCGGACGACATTCTGGCCTGATAGACCCCAATGCCGAATATCGTCAGCCACATGATTTCTCCGGACATGCGCTGTAGGAAGTCAATGACACGACCGACAGCACCGGGCGTGTACGAAAACCTGTTGAAGAAGGACGGATGAGCCTGGGCAAATACCGCAACCTTTTCCTTGGTGTCGTCATTTGCCCGGTTGAGCACGCCGTCAAGCTGGGCAAAGCACTTCAACTGAAGAAAATTGAAGGCGACCATCAGGCCGAGTAGCGCTGTTCCAATGACATCGAAGGGGATGTCCTTCCAGACAACGGATGTCAGGTAGGCGCCGGCGAAATAGGCGATGACGACGTAGAACAGCCGCGTCTGGGTGGTAATGGTGTAGCTGATCTGGTGGTGCGCTGCAGCGGCTTGCACGCCCTGCAGTTCGGCCACAACACTTTCTCTGGCCTCGGTGATGTTCTCGACCGGCGTGCCAATGGCATCGGCTATTCGTTGTGCCTGCATCATTTGCGTAGTGCCTCCCGTGGCGCATTTTCATGCAATTCTTTTGGAGGAATTTGGCATAAATGGCTTAAGAACGGGTGAATGCCGCTGCTGAACTGCACTATGAACAAGGGTAAGCTGCAGCCATACGCCTGGCGCTGAGGTAACGCCTGGATGAGAATTCGCACAGCGAACGGTCTTGCCGGGTTTGACAAATGATAAAGGGTTAGAGGAGTAGTGCCTCTAACCCTTTCTTTTGATTGGTCGGAGCGGCGGGATTCGCACCCACGCCCCCTTGTCCCCCAGACAAGTGCGCTACCGGGCTGCGCTACGCTCCGCTACCGGTAAATGTGGGGATGTGTTTAGGTTTTTCCCGGCTTTGAAGCAAGAACTATCTTCTCCCCGGGAAAGGGATCCTGGGATCGAGGACCTCTGGTCGAGGCCGGGGGGATCACGGAAATGAGGTTCCAGATCAACTTTTCGAAAAACCCTAAAATTATCACAGTGTTGCCCCATATTCAGAGGGTGTTAACCCTATCTGTAGCATAGTTGCGCATATGAAATTGGAGCGATGACATGAAATTCGACAGTGTAATAATCTCACTGGCCCGCTGCGATCATGAGGCGGGTTTCATGGTTGAAATGCATGATGTCAAAGATGGTTCGGCAGAATTCCGCCGTTGTGAAACGCATCACGATGTCCGGCGCCTGATTTCACCCTATGTCCGCAACGCCGAGAAAGTTACGAACCAATTGATCGGCCTCGCTGCATGATGCTCCGTCACAACAACTGAGTTTGTTCGATGTTGTTTGAAACGCCTCCGCCACATTTGATCAGTTTCCGGACTGATTGGGCTTATGCCCCTTCGTATGACAGGATGTTGGGCCAGATGGACCTCTGATATTCCTGAAGGTTGTGGCCATACTTCCGGTAGATTCCTTTCCGTACCAATTCGTCGACGCCGGGTTCGAAATTGATGACCGTGGCCGGACTTGCGGCATCGGCGGCAAGCTTGAGGAGACGTTGGCGTGCCAGTTCACCCAGGACAGCCGTCGTAATCATGAGGGTTGTCGACTGTACGAGGTAGGACACGGTCCGGTTGATATCGTGGCGGTGATTGCGTGCGATTTCGAGGTTGCCGTAAAATCCGACAATCTCGGCGGTGAGAATATGTCCGATATCGCCGACATCGCTTGAAAGATGGGGGAACACAACGAGAGGCGGGAGATTGGCCTCCTTGAGCTGATGAATGACATCGGCTTCATCGCGACCGATGTACTGATCACCTTCCTGCAGTTTCAGGCCAATTGCCATTTCAAACTGTTTGGCAACGACATGCAAACGGGATGAAAGCGTTTCAAGTTCGCCTGCAAGGGCACGTGCTACCGTTTCGGTTCGTTTTCTTTGCTTGTATTCCAACAGATTGCGTTCCGCCTCAATCTTCATTCGGGTGATGTGCCAAACAAAAATAGCGGCAACGAGCGCAAAGACTGTTGAAATCAGCGTCTGGTACTCACGGAAGAGATAGGCTGCACGGTTATTGGGCTGGCAAGTATCAAACGACGCACAATTGTAGCTAAGAGCCAGAAAAACAGCCAACAGAAATACGGATACGCCAGCCGCGATTGCGGCGTGTGATAACGTCCAACGGAAAGCCCTCCATCCCATGGGCACAAAGTAACCGAATTCGTTGCGTCGTGCCACGGGATAAACACAATTGTTCATTCGTTTGTTTAAGCCATAAATCATAAGGGAATGATTTGCGGTTATGGGTGTTCTAGATAATACTACTGACGGTCGCCTGGCGGTGGTCGTCGAATGCGATTGTTAGCCGCTAACGGACATGAGGTTCCCCTATGAATATGAAATCCGCCCTGTTTTATGCCGTCATCGTGTCAGCGGGAGCGCCATTGGCGCTGTCGACTCCGGTTCTTTCCGCCGGCAGTGGCGGCAGCAGCCTGTTCTCTACAAGCAAGCCGGCAAAGACAACCAAGAAGAAGGCCGCGAAACCCGCAAAGAAACAAAAGAAGCAAAAGAAGGTGGTCAAGAAGAAGGCGACCCGCACATATACGCAGATGGAACTGGCCGAGGCGGACATCCGGCGCGGGCGTTTTAAAAAGGCTGACAAGCGCCTCCAACGTATGGTCAAAAAGAATCCCAAGAATGCGGATGCCTGGAACCTGATTGGTTTCTCCAACCGCAAACTCGAAAGATATGACGTATCGTGGGAAGCCTATCAGACGGCGTTGAAACTTGATCCCAAACACCGCGGCGCCAACGAATACCTCGGCGAATGGTATCTCCAGAAAGATCAACCCGAGGGGGCCGTAAAGCAGTATGGGGTTCTTGCGAACATCTGTAATGGATGCAAGGAACAGGCAGAACTCGAAAAGGCGATCGTGAATTTCTCGCTCCGGGGAATGGACAGCGAAAAGATCAAATCGCTGCAGGCGGAACTTCTGGAAGCCGGATTCTACAAGGGTTCTGTCGATGGACAATTCGGCCGCGGCAGCCGGTCCGCGCTGCGCGCGTACCAGAATGCCAAAGGCATAAACGAGATTGGCTTCCTGCAGGCCACACTTCAGGCGTTGAGCCCTAGTTCCTGAGTGGTCTCAAGGCAGTCCGCAGTCCGACACAACGCGATCCGGCCGCTCTTTGCGGCCGGTGACCGGCGGAGCAAGAGCTAGTTCTGGTGAATGAGTTTTGAAAGGGCCTTGATACCGGGTTCGATCTTGGCCGTCTCTATGGATGAAAATCCAAGCCTCAGAAAGTTCCTCGGTGCGGCGATAGCGTCCGAAAAATAAATGTGCCCAGGCTCGATGATTATGCCTTCCTTGAGAGCCTGTTCGGCGAGCACATCTGCATCAAGCGCGTTTGGTCCCTGTACCCAGAAACTGGTTCCGCCGAAACTGGGGGCCTTACCGTAGTGCGGGAGCCATTTTTCCAGAGCACCCGCCATTGCCTTCCATCGGTTCCGATAGGCTCTATGGAGCCTGTTGACGAGCGCATCATGATGACCCAGTGCAAGGAACAGGGCAGCATTGCGCTGGTTGTTGCTTGGGGGATGCCGGACCATCAGACGGCGTAGCGCCCGAGCTTCTCTTATGATCGATCTGGGACCGACCAGGTATCCCAGACGCAGACCGGGGAATAGAGTCTTTGACAGGCTTCCCACGTAAAGCACACGGTCGTCGCGGTCGAGGGACTTGAGCGCCGGTGTCGGGTCGCTGAGGTAGTTGGTTTCAAATTCATAGTCATCCTCAACCACGAGAAAGTCGTATTTGGCGGCCTGCTCGAGCAGTTGGACGCGGCGTTCCATCGGCATCGTGACGGTCGTGGGTGACTGGTGGCTGGGGGTGGTGAAGATAATATCGCAGTCGTTGAGCCGCTCGTTGACCTGCAAACCGCCACCATCGACCGTCAGGGCGCGAAGGTGCTGGGTCCGCAGACGGAATATGTTGCGCATGTCGGGGTATCCGGGGTCTTCGATACCGACAATCGACGATTGCGACACGAGCAGGCTGGCCAGGATGTAAAGAGCGTTCTGCGCGCCCAGCGTAATAAGGACCTCGTGTTCGCTTGCCATGATGCCGCGACGGGGGAGAAGACGTGTCCTGACCTGCTCCACGAGTGATGGATCATCGTCCTCGCGGGCGTCACTGGTCCACGCATCAAGCCACTTTCGCCCCAGGGCCTGCCTGGCACACTCGCGCCATTCCGCCATCGGAAACAACTGGTGATCGACCTGACCGTAGATGAAGGGGTACTCGTATGACTGCCAGTCTTTTGGCTTGCCGACGTTAACCTGGCCTGCAGGGTGCTTCTTGAGGCGCTTCTGCCAGGTGACAACAGTGGGGGAAATCTCAACAGGATCCTGACTTTGCAGTGCATGACCTCGATCGATCATTTGTTCATTTACAAAGTAACCGCTTCGTTCCCGCGGCAGGAGATAACCGTCGTCAACCAGACCCTGATAGGCCAGGACAACTGTATTGCGCGATACGCCCAGTGATTTCGCAAGGCGGCGACTTGAGGGAACCGGTTCGTTCCTGGGAAGTTGTCCGCCCAGGATCGCCGATACGATCATTTTACGCACCTGCGACTGCAGGCTCGTTTGATCGGATTGTGACAGATGAAACAGCGAGTCCCGCATATTCTGGTCTTACCAATTTCCCGAAACTGGCCCTATGATGAGTCCAGATTCAACACTACGGTCGTCGACAAAATTGAGCAAGAGTGCGGCGCCGGTCCCGGTCCGTTAAACAGTGTGTTGTTTTGGGAGATTAATGTCATGCAATTCACGACGAATTCACTGGAAAATCACTGGATGCCGTTTACGGCAAACAAGGACTTTAAAGACAATCCCCGTCTGGTGACGCGAAGCGAAGGCGTCTACATCTGGGATCACAAGGGCGGCAAGATTATCGACGGATCGTCCGGTCTGTTCTGTTGCGCGGCTGGACACGGACGCAAAGAAATTGCGGACGCCGTTCATCAACAACTTCTGTCAAATGACTATACGGCGCCGTTTGGTCTCGGCCATCCCGGTTCGTTCGAACTGGCACAAAAGCTGTCGACGATCCTGCCTGATACAATCGATCACGTGTTTTTCGCCAATTCCGGTTCCGAGGCAATCGATACGTCACTCAAGATGATCATGGCGTATCACCGGGCACGGGGCGAAGGCCAGAGGACACGATTTGTCTCGCGTGAGAGAGCCTACCACGGCGTCAATATTGGTGGCGTGTCGCTCAGCGGTATGGTCAAGAACAGGGAAACCTTTTCCGGCGTGATGCCGAACGTTGTGTGCATGCGTCACACCTGGCTCGAAGAAAACCGTTTCACGCGCGGGCAGCCGGAACATGGTGCTGAATTGGCCGATGATCTGCAGCGTTTTGTGGAAACTTACGGTGGCTCGACAATTGCTGCCTGTTTCGTGGAACCGATTGCCGGGTCGACCGGTGTCCTGGTGCCACCGAAAGGGTATCTCGAGCGTCTGCGGGAAATCTGCGATGCCCATGGGATCCTGCTCGTGTTTGATGAAGTGATTTGCGGTTTCGGTCGTTTGGGCACGCCGTTCGCCGCCCAGGCGTTCAATGTAACTCCCGACATCATGACCATGGCGAAAGCCCTGACCAACGGTGCACAGCCGATGGGCGCGGTTGCTGTTTCCGACACGGTCTACGACACGATCGTGAATGCAGCACCGGACAATGCCATCGAGTTCTTCCACGGCTACACTTATTCGGGCCACCCGGCAGCTTGTGCAGCCGGCATTGCAGTCCAGAATATCTACAGGGACGAAAACCTGTTCGACCGGGCGGCTGAATTGTCGGACTATTTCCTAGATGCTGTTTACGATCTGCGTGACATCGACGCCATTACCGACATTCGCGGCTACGGTCTGCTTGCTGGTATTGACATCAAGCCGGGCAATGCGCCGGGCGCGCGTGGGTCAGAGATCCAGAAGAAGCTCTTCTGGAACGGTCTGCATATCAAGTTTACCGGCGATTCCGGCATCCTGGCCCCGCCGCTGGTTGCTGAACGTGCCCACATCGACGAGATGTGCGACGTTCTGAGAAGGACACTTCAGGAGAACTGATTGTCTCTTTTTCTGACGATTTCAGCCGCCGGATGAGAATCCGGCGGCTGTTTTTTCTTGACCTCCCCGTTCACCAATGCTGGTAGTGATCTCTACCCGGTCAGCACGCTCTGGACAGAGCGAAATTGAGTTCGGGAACAGGTAGGAACATCATGATCAGAATTTTGAAAGCCTTGTCAGTCGTGGCCACGGTTGTGTCCGCTACCATGATTTCCGCGCCGTTAGCATCGGCCGCTGAAAAGGCACTGACCATTGGTTATCAGAAGATCTACAATCCCTGGAAGGTAGCTATTGCTGACCGGTCGCTGGAAAAGCTGACGGGTTACCGGATCAACTGGCGAGCGTTTTCTTCAGGTGCCAAGGTCACCGAAGCAATGGCCAAAGGGGAAGTCCAGATTGCGATGGCCGGGTCAAGCCCGATCGCAGCCGCGGTCAGTCAGGGACTGGACGCGGAATTGTTTTGGATTGCAGAGGATATTGCCGCCGCAGAAGCGCTGGTCGTGCGCAACGGTTCGGGTGTTGTGGCACCCAGAGATCTTCGTGGTAAGAAGCTTGCCGTGCCGTTCGTCTCTACGGCTCACTTTCATACACTGTTCGCGCTGGAGCAGTTCGGCGTCAATCCGGTTGAAGTCGAACTCTTGAACATGCCGCCGGATGCGATTAGTTCAGCGTGGAAGAACGGCAGCATTGATGCCGCATTCATCTGGAACCCGGCGCTCGCGGAAATCAAGAAGACCGGCAAGGTATTGATCACGTCAGGAACTCTCAACCGGTGGGGCAAAGCGACTTTTGATGGCATGATTGCGCTGAAGGCCTGGTCGAAGGACCACCCCGATTTCATGGTGCAGTTCGTGAAAACACTCGCGGCGGCCGATGAGGATTACCGCAGCAATGGTGAAGACTGGACGGCGGATACGGAGGCGGTCCGGAAAATTGCAAAGGTCGTAGGCGGAGAACCCGAAGCCGTTCTGGCCGGATTGGCCCTTTATGCTTTTCCTACCATGGAAGAACAGGCGTCCGAGCAATGGCTGGCAGGCGGCAAGAAAAGTGGTGCGGCTCAGGCGCTGTTTCACACGTCCACCTTTCTCAAGAATGAGAAGCGGATAGACACCGTACTTGAAGATTACGGGATGGCAGTGAACCCTGCCTGGGTCGTCAGAGCTTTGGGTGAATGACCTGAGTTTTTAATGTCGACGGCACGTTTACACACCTTTTGCGGGGTCGATCTCCTAGATTACGGCAACACCAATCACATAGGGATGCAGGGCAATCAGCACGACGTAGATTGCGGTACCTGCGCCGGCGGCAATGAGGTCGTGTGTTGGCTTGACGTCAAAGTCGTCGACGGGACCACGGGCATTTGCAAGGAGTATGTTCGTTAGTCCGTATGTGACAAACGAGCCGAAAAGAAGCACGCTTGCCAAGTCCCCATTGGCAAACAGGTGACCGGTCGCCCATAACATAATCCCGATCGACATTGGGTGGCGCAGGGCTTTCCTGATCCGTCCCTTCAGGCTGAATGCCGAAAGGCAAATCAAGGCGAGCAATACGAACAGCATGGTGACATGCCGGCCCCAGGGCGCCGGTTCGTATACGGTCACCCAATCGGCCTGCGCGTATCCCCAGACTATTATGGCCAGGCCGGCAGATGCGAGCACAGAGAACAGGCCCATGTAGGCGCCGCGACCCAACCGGTCGAGCAGGTTGGCCTTAACCGTTGGTAGCGCAGGCACCAGATGGGTTGCATAGAAGACGATCAGTCCGGCGATCAGAAGTTTCATTTTTGTCTCGCTCGATGGGCTGGGAACGATTGTTCGGGTCGACGTTAGCCATCGATTTCAGTATGTGAAAGACCACCTGTCGCCGCAGGGCGGAAATCATGTGTCAGTTCCGGGAACTGCGATAAGACTGGATCATTCCGCGACGATTGAATATTGTCCGGGAATGTCCATCCTGCTTCGAAATCTCGCACGCTTTGTCGCCCAAAAGGCCGCCTCAGACCCTCGCGCCAAGGAAC
>JAJFHC010000201.1 GCA_021775835.1 Hyphomicrobiales bacterium
GAAATTGAAGATCCCGTTTTCCGACCAGCCGTGTTCGTCGTCGCCCACCAGCGTTCTGGAGGAGTCGGACGAAAGTGTCGTCTTGCCGGTTCCGGACAATCCGAAGAACAAGGCTGCATCGCCGCTGTCTCCGACATTGGCGGAACAGTGCATCGGCATGATGCCTTTGGCGGGCAGAAGATAGTTGAGAACGCCAAACACCGACTTCTTGGTTTCGCCGGCATACTCGGTGTTGCCGATCAGGACGAGACCCTGGGTCAGGTCCGCAGCGATCACGGTTTCGGTGCGCACGCCATGGCGTTCCGGATCTGCCTTGAAACTGGGAAGGTTGATGATCGTGAGTTCCGGCGAAAACCCTTCGAGTTCGGCCAGTTCCGGGCGTCGCAGCAAATGGCGGATAAACAGGCCGTGCCAGGCAAATTCCGTGCAAACCCGAACACTGATTCGGTGAGCAGGATCGGCACCGCCGTAAAGATCGCTGACAAACAGCTCACGACCCTGGGCGTGTTCGAGAAAGTCGTTCCTGAGATGTTCGAATTGTTCAGGTGTGATCGACTTGTTGTTGTCCCACCAGATCGCGTCTTCGGTTGAAGCATCCCGGACGATGAACTTGTCCTGGGCAGACCGACCGGTGTGTTGGCCGGTGGTGACGGCGAGTGGCCCGTGCTCCGCGATTATGCCTTCTTTGCGGTTGACGGCTTCGTCATACAGTTCTTCGTTGGAAAGGTTCCAGTGCACCTTAACAAGATTGGTCAATCCTGTGCCAGCCACGTCGACTCTCTCGCCCGACGATCCTGGATGCGTCATCTCGTTCTCCCGAATGGTTGCGCCACGGCGGCCCCTTGATGTGGCCTTTGACCAGCGGTAGATGCCGGCACCTTGTGTGTTCATTTCGTGACGGCTAGCACTCCCTGCGTCGGGTGAAAAGGGGGAATCTTGTCCCACGACCAACGTAGGGGGTGCCGGCGGCTCCCTTATGATGTGAATTGTGCACGAATGTGGTTGCATTGCCAGTCCATTGAGAACCAGAAGACGATTCAGGCAGACAGGCGCATGACTGGAACTATTCGACTATGCCTTCAGAGCGTCTGCAATCGTTCTGCCGATCAGATCGGCGGACGGGGCGATGTGAACGCCGGCGTCTCTAAGGGCATCGATCTTCGTGGTTGCCGTGGATTGACCGAAGGCGGTCATCGTACCCGCGTGCCCCATCCGCTTTTCAGCGGGCGCATGCCGGCCGGCGACCAGGGCAGCGACCGGTTTGCCGGGCTTTTCCGAGGCAATATACTGGGCAACCTCTTCCTCTTCGTTGCCGCCGATCTCACCGATGATCACAACGGCGTCCGTGTCGGGGTCCTCCATGAACAAACGTACGCAGTCGACGAGGCCGACTCCGTGGATTGGGTCGCCGCCAACGCTGACGGTGGCCGACTGACCAAGGCCGAGAGCGCTTGTCTGTACCGCCACCTCGCTTGTAAGCGTTGCCGACCGTGACGCAATGCCGATCCGGCCCGGGCGTTCATGTACGCCCGACATGACACCAATCTTGCATATGCCGGGAACCAGGATGCCGTGGGAATTGGGGCCGATGAGGGTGGTTTTCGAGCCCTCAAGGGCGCGTTTTACCCGGGCCATGTCCAGCACGGGAATCCGCTCGGTGACGCAGACCAGAAGAGGGATTTCAGCTTCGATGGCTTCGATCATCGCCTGGGAGGCGTTCTGGGCCGGTACGAACACAATGCTGGCGTTGGCCCCGGTCTGAACCTTGGCTTCCGTTACCGTGTTGAACACCGGCAACTCGAGATGGCGCTTTCCACCTTTGCCGGGTGTGACGCCACCAACCACGTTGGTGCCGTAGGCAATCATCTTGTCCGTATGGTGGGTGCCGGCCCAGCCGGTCATGCCCTGACAGATGACACGCGTTTGTTCGCCAACCAATATTGCCATTATGCCCGCCCCGTCCTGGCTATCGAAACCGCATTGTTCACAGCGTCCGCCATATCGGTGGCGTTGGTGAAGGGTATTCCGAAATTCTTCAGCCGCTGCTTGGCAAACTCCGCGTTGTTGCCGGCGGCCCGCATGACGATCGGAATTCTGCGCTTGGCCCGGGTCATCGACATGCCAATGCCCTCGACAATCGTGTCGCAACGTTGCATGCCACCGCCATGCATGTTGACGAGCAAGACTTTCACACGGTCGTTCGACAGCAGCAGATCGACACCTTTTGCGATGTTCATGCTTAGTGCCGTGGTACGGATATCCATGAAATTGGCGGGCTCCCCACCGGCATCCCTCAACATGTCGAGGGTCGCCAGGGCCAAGCCGGCGCCGTTGACAATGACGCCGATGTCTCCGTCCATCCCGACGTAATTAATCTCCTGGCTTTGGGCTGCGCGTTCGACCGGATCGTCGTCATCCGTATCGCGCAGGGATTCGAGTTCCGGATGGCGGTACAGGGCATTGCCGTCGAGGACGATCTTTGCGTCGAGCGCCATGAAGAAATTGTCCACGGTCAGAGCAAGCGGATTGATTTCGATGAGACTGGCATCATGCTCCACCAGGGCGCGGGGCAGGGCATTGAAAATCTTGGCGAGCCTTCCCGAAAGCGGATCCTCGAAACCCAGATCATGTGCCAGTTGCAGATACTGGGAGAAACTGGGATCGGTGTCGGGCGACACGTAGATGCGCTTGAGCAGGTTCTTGTCCTTAGCTGAACGCTCTTCTATGTCCTCGCCCCCTTCGCGCGCCGCCATCAGGGCAATCATGCCGTTTGAGGGGTCCACGAGGGCCGCGACAAACAGTTCTTCCAGGACGTCGGCGGCGGCTTCCACCAGAACGGTCCGAACCTCCTTGCCGATGCCGCCAGTCTGGTCGGTTACGATCCTTTTACCCAGAATTTCCGACGCTGACGTGCCGGCCTCTTCTGCCGACAGCACCAGCTTGACACCGCCGGCCTTTGCTCGGGCGCCTGCGTGTATCTGCGCCTTTACGGCGATGCGCGAACCGGTCAGCCCCTGAGCGATCTTTTCAGCCGCCTCGCCGGTATGGGCGACTGTACCTTCGGGAATTGGCACCCCATAGCGCGACAGAATTGCCTTGGCCTGGAATTCGTGGACGTTCATTGAGGGCCTCCATTTTTATCGGGAGCAAGGATTGGATCAGCCTGCATTAAATTGTTGACGAGATCAACTGGTATACCATATACCATGTTCTCGAAACTGTCGATGATCAAAGGCCGGGAACCGATGCCGACACAATTGCTCCCCATTAAGAACAAATTTGTATGGCGGATACCCACATTGCGGTCGACACGAATTGCGGCATTGCGCCGTGACATCTTTTTGGTATACCATAGACCAGATACCACGATTTTGGCCTCGCGGTCGGCCCTTTGACATAACATGGGCACCTGGTGTCGGAGTGCACCCGCACTCAATTCTTGGGAGGAATATGATGAAACTATCAAAACGTATCGTAATGAGCATGGGCATTGCCGCAGGTATGGGGCTTGCAGCCCTGGCGGCACCACAATCGGCCCTTGCTGAGTGGAAACCGAAGAAGCCGATTGACTTCGTCGTCATGGCCGGCAAGGGCGGCGGCGCCGACAAGGCCGTTCGTGCGATGCAGGCTATCATCGCCAAGCACAAGCTGGCACCTGTTCCGGTCAATCCGATCAACAAGCCGGGCGGATCCGGGGCGGTTGCTCTGGTTCACCTGAAGGACAAGGGTGACGATCACACAATCATGTTCACCCTGAACAGCTTCTACACAACACCAATGCGTCAGCCAAGCCTTGGCGTGGACATTGAAAAATTCACGCCAATCATGCGTATGGCCGAAGACACCTTCTGTCTTTGGGTCAATTCCGACATGAAGGATATCAACAACGTTGATGACTTCGTGAAGGCGGCCAAGGCCAAAGGCAAGGGCTGGATCATGGCCGGCACCGGCAAGGCGTCTGAAGATAATCTCCTGACCGACTTCCTGAACACGACCTACGGTCTGGAAATGAAATACGTGCCTTACAAGGGCGGCGGAAAGGTGGCCAAGGAACTGGCCGGTAAGAACGCCGATTCCACGGTCAATAACCCGTCCGAACAGCTTGGTTTTTTCCAGGCAGGCAACACGAAACCACTGGCTTGTTTTACGCCGGAACGCCTCAGCCTGTTCAAGGATGCACCGACATTCAAGGAACTCGGCAAGGACATGGTCTACTTCATGCAGCGGACCGTCGTTGGATCTCCTGGCATGAGCGCCGACGTTCAGGCGTACTACCACGACCTGTTCAAGAAGGTATTCGATTCGGCCGAATGGCAGGAATATCGCAACAAGCGTGCACTTCAGGGCGACCCGATCTCCGGTCAGGCTCTGATGGACTACTGGAAGCGTGAACGCGACATTCACAAAACCATGCTCCAGAAAATGGGCGCGATCAAATAAGTATTTGGTCTGCTTGATTTAACGCAAGAATTGTGGCCGGGGAGGACTTGTCATGACAACACGTGCGGCAGAGCTGTGCATGGCGTTGGTTATGATGGTCTTCTCCGGCTATCTCATGTGGAAGAGCACCGAGCTTACCATCGGGTGGGTCCCCGAAGAGGGACCGGGCGGCGGCTTCTGGCCATTCTGGCTGGCCGCGATCATGTTGATCTCTTGCCTCGGTATTATCTTCAACTGGCACAAACGCAAGAGTCCACCGTCACTTTCGACAGAAGCCTATTTTCAGAAGGGCGTGTTTGTGGATGTGGCCGCGGTGGCAGTGGCGCTGATTGTAACTGTCGCGCTGTTCAGTGTTATCGGCGTCTATGGCGCTGTACCTCTATTCTTCATTTTTTACATGCGATTCATGGGCAAGCATTCATGGGTGAAATCCCTCGCGTTCGCGCTCGGCGCGCCGGTGTTCTTGTTCATGTTTTTTGAGATATTGATCAAGGTCACATTGCCCAAGGGTTATACGGAACCGCTTTTCTATCCGCTTTACGAGTTTTTCTACTAGGCAGGCCATCGCGCGAATATCGATGGCCTGAGACGACGCTCCTGGGCCACTGTTAAGAACCGCGGAGCCGTTTCTCATGAAGATTGTTTGAGAGGGGACAATGGGTGAAATCGTAGGGTTATTGTTCGATGGGTTCGCCGTCGCACTACAGCCGCTCAATCTCGGTTTGATCGTGATCGGCTGCACCGTCGGATTGTTCATCGGCGCAATGCCCGGACTGGGCTCCGTCAACGGCGTGGCCATCCTCTTGCCGCTCACTTATCTGGTTCCGCCAACCGGTGCGGTCATTTTTCTCGCCGCCATCTACTACGGCGCCATGTACGGCGGCGCGATTTCCTCCATCATGCTCGGTATCCCCGGTGCCTCGACGGCCGTGGCGACGACGTTCGACGGCAGGCCTCTGGCGAAGAAAGGGTTTGCCGACAAGGCGTTGACGGCAGCAGCTGTGGCTTCCTTTGTCGGCGGCACGATTTCGGTCCTGCTGTTTACGTTTTTTGCACCGCCGCTCGCCCATGTGGCCCTGTTTTTTGGAGCGCCGGAAGAATTTGCCCTGATGTTGCTCGCTTTCGCCACATTTATAGGCCTGGGCGGTGACGATCTCTGGAAGACGCTCTTCTCCATCTGCATCGGCCTTGTCCTGTCGGCCGTCGGCCTCGACATCATGAGCGGCGAACCTCGCTTGATCTTCGGCGGTGTCACCGGATTCATGCATGGCATCAACTTCCTGGTGTTGGCGATCGGTATCTACGGCATCGGTGAAATGCTCTGGACGATCGAGGAGAACGCCAGGGTTGGCGGCAAGTCCATGCTCTCCGAGGCAACCATCACGGTCAAACGCATCAAGGACAATCTGGTTGAATTGCTGGGAACCTGGAAGACCATGGTAATGGGATCCGTGCTCGGTTATTTCGTCGGCATCCTGCCCGCCGCCGGAGCCACGCCGGGATCGCTCATGGCTTACGGCTTCGCCAAGCAGATCTCGAAAGAGCCGGAAGAGTTCGGCAAGGGTGCTGTCGAGGGTGTTGTGGCGCCCGAAGCCGCCAACAACGCTGCATCGACGGGATCGATGCTTCCTATGTTGACGCTTGGAATTCCCGGCTCACCGACCACGGCTATTCTGCTGGGCGGTATGGTGCTCTGGGGGCTGGAGCCTGGTCCTCGTCTATTCATCGACCAGAAGGACTTTGTCTGGGGCCTGATCGCGTCTCTGTATGCCGCAAACCTGTTTGCCCTGATCATCAACATAGCGTTCATCCCGGCATTCATTGCAGTGCTCAAGCTGCCGTTCTCGATCCTGGCGCCGGTGATTTTCGTCTTGTGCCTGATCGGCGGCTACGTGCCGACACAGGACATGCACGACGTCTGGCTGATGATCGTCTTCGGCATTGTCGGCTATCTGATGCGCAAGCTCGACTATCCGCTTGCACCAGCCGTTCTGGCGATTGTGCTCGGTCCTCTGGCGGAACCGGCCCTGCGCCAGTCCCTGCTGATCGGCGACGGGTCTTTCGAAATTTTCTTCACCCGGATCTACTCGGGCCCGATCATGGTTGCCGCCTTGATCCTCTTGTTCCTGCCGCTGTTCAAGCTGATCTACGAACGGGTAAAAGGCAAGAAGACACCCGAGGCCCAAGATGTCTGATCTGGCACTTAACATATCGCCCATCGAGCAGAGCATCAGCCTGAAGGACAAGATCTACGACTCCCTGAAGTCTGCCATCACGAGCATGAACATCTATGATTCGGATGCTGAGCTTCGCCTCGACGAGCGTAACCTTTCCGAGCAATTTGGCATAAGCAGGACACCGCTTCGTGAGGCGCTGGTCCGGCTTGAACAGGAAGGTCTCGTCAGGGTCGTTCCTCGTCGTGGGATTTTCATCGTCCGCAAGTCGAAGACCGAAATACTGGAGATGATCATTGTCTGGGCGGCTCTGGAGAGCATGGCGGCGCGGCTGATCACGCTCAACGGCACCGACGCTGAAATCACTGAACTGCGGCGCATGTTGCCCTCGTTTGCCGACAATGAAGTGCGTGAGCATATGGATGAATATTCCGACGCGAATATTGCGTTCCACCAGACCATTCTGCGGTTGAGTCACTGCAAACTTCTCGAAACGACGGCGAACGGGCTTTTCATGCATGTCCGGGCGATCAGGGCACGCACGATATTCGAAAAGGATCGCGCTGATAGGTCGGTCGTCGATCACATGAACATCGTCGAGGCCATTGAGGCGAGAGATACCGAACTTGCCGAACGCCTTGTGCGCGAACACACACTCAAGTTGAAAGCCCACGTGGAAAAACACGTGGACCTTGATTGACAGGTTAACGACGACAGACATTTAGACCGGGAGAGAAGCTGTCCATGTCCGAAACGGCAACACAGGCAATAGAAGAAAATCCAGATGACGTCACCGAACCGGCCGCTGAGGCCCTCACCGACGGTTTTCATCTGATAATCGATGCGCTCAAGCTCAACGACATCAACACGATCTACGGCGTGCCCGGCATCCCGATCACGGATTTCGGTCGCATGGCACAGGCCGAGGGCATGCGGGTCATATCGTTCCGCCACGAACAGCACGCGGGCTATGCCGCATCCGTTGCCGGCTACCTCACGAAAAAGCCCGGGATCTGCCTGACGGTCTCCGCCCCTGGATTTCTCAACGGTCTCACCGCCCTCGCAAATGCCACCACCAACTGTTTTCCGATGATCCTGATCAGCGGCTCGTCCGAGCGCGAGATCGTCGACCTGCAACAGGGCGACTACGAAGAGATGGATCAACTGGCCATCGCCAAGCCGCTGTGCAAGGCTGCGTTTCGGGTGTTGCATGCCGAAGACATTGGCATCGGCATTGCCCGGGCGATCCGCGCCGCTGTCTCCGGACGCCCCGGCGGCGTCTATCTCGATCTGCCGGCCAAACTGTTTGGCCAGACCATGGGTGCCGATGCCGGTGAAAAATCGCTGGTCAAGGTGATTGATGCAGCACCCCGCCAGATCCCGGGACCCGATGCCGTCAATCGTGCGCTTGACGTGCTCAAAGGAGCGCAGCGGCCCTTGATCATTCTCGGCAAGGGCGCGGCTTACGCTCAGGCCGACACGGAAATCCGCGCGCTCGTCGAAAAGAGCGGGATCCCCTATCTGCCCATGAGCATGGCGAAAGGTCTGTTGCCCGATACGCATCCGCAATCGGCGGGTGCGGCGCGTTCACTGGCGCTCAAGGAAGCCGATGTGGTGGTGATGATCGGTGCCCGCCTCAACTGGCTCCTGTCCCACGGCAAAGGCAAGAGTTGGGGCGCGCCGGGATCCAAGAAGTTCGTCCAGATCGACATCGAGCCCAAGGAAATGGACTCCAATGTAGAGATCGCAGCACCGCTGGTTGGCGATATCGGCTCTTGCGTCACAGCGCTGTTGGACGCCATGGACGGTGACTGGCCAACGCCGCCTGCAGAATGGACGGATGCGATCAGGACCAAGGTAGAGACGAACGTCGCCCGGATGGCACCGAAACTGCAGAATAACAACAATCCGATGGATTTTCATGGCGCACTCGGAGCCTTGCGCACCATCGTCAAACAACGCCCAGACGCCATGCTTGTCAATGAAGGCGCCAATACGCTCGACTTCGCACGCAGCATCATCGACATGTTTGAACCTCGCAAACGTCTGGATGTCGGCACTTGGGGCGTCATGGGCATTGGCATGGGATCGGCGATTGCAGCGGCCGTGGAGACCGGCAAGCCGGTTCTTGCGATCGAGGGCGACAGCGCCTTTGGATTCTCGGGCATGGAAATCGAGACGATCTGCCGGTACAACCTGCCGATCTGCGTCGTCGTCTTCAACAACAATGGAATTTACAGGGGCACTGACGTGAACCCGACAGGCGGTAAGGATGTCGCGACGACCGTCTTCGTCAAGGATGCCCGCTACGACAAGATGATGGAGGCGTTCGGCGGCGTCGGCGTGTATGCCACATCTCCTGATGAATTGTCTCGTGCGGTGAACGAAGCCATGGATTCTGGTAAACCCACTCTCGTCAATGCTGTGATCGATGAAAACGCCGGCACCGAAAGCGGGCGCATAGGTAATCTCAACCCGCAGAGCGTGGTTTCCAAGAAATAACAAGCTTGAATGAAAACAACTCTCACGAACAGGAGCGTGCAATGAAAGCTCTCGAAGGCGTCAAAATTCTTGATTTCACCCATGTGCAGTCGGGTCCGACATGCACCCAGTTGCTGGCATGGTTTGGTGCCGATGTCATCAAGGTGGAACGCCCCGGCGTCGGTGATGCGACCCGCAAACAACTGGTCGACGTCGAAGGCGCTGATTCGCTCTACTTCACGATGTTGAATCACAACAAGCGTTCGATCACACTCAACACCAAGAACGAAACCGGCAAGGAAGTTCTGGAACGCCTGGTCAAGGAATGTGACGTGCTGGTCGAAAATTTTGCCCCTGGCGCTCTTGACCGGATGGGTTTCGGCTGGGATCGGATTCAGGAACTGAACCCGCGCATGATCATGGCGTCGGTCAAGGGTTTCGGGCCGGGACCTTACGAGGACTGCAAGGTCTATGAAAACGTCGCCCAATGCGCCGGCGGTTCGGCATCGACCACCGGTTTCCTGGATTCCGTGCCCCTGGTGACCGGCGCCCAGATTGGCGACAGCGGCACCGGGCTTCACCTTGCCCTGGGTATCGTCACAGCACTCTACCAGCGCCAGACCACCGGCCGGGGCCAGAAGGTGCTGGCGGCCATGCAGGACAGTGTCCTCAATCTCTGCCGGGTCAAGCTGCGCGATCAGCAGCGGTTGACGGCCGGTCCTCTGACGGAATACTCCCAATTCGGAGAAGGCATTCCGTTTGACGACGCAACACCGCGTGCGGGCAACGACTCGGGCGGCGGGCAGCCTGGCCGGATTCTGAAATGCAAGGGCTGGGAAAACGATCTCAACGCCTACACCTATTTCATTACCCAGGCAGCGGTCTGGCAAAAGATCTGCGATGTGATCGAGGCGCCTGAATGGAAGGAAGATCCGGATTTCGCAACGCCAAAGGCCCGTCTGCCGCGGCTCAACGAGGTCTTCGGGCGCATTGAACAATGGACAATGACCAAGACAAAGTTCGAGGTCATGGACATTTGCAATCCGCTGGACATTCCGGTGGGACCGATCCTGTCGATGAAAGAGTTGGCGGAAGAGCCGTCTCTGCGGGAAACCGGAACGATTGTCGAAGTGGATCACCCCGAGCGCGGCAAGTACCTGACTGTGGGCTGTCCGATAAAACTATCGGATTCTCATGCTGAAGTCGTCCGTTCGCCATTGCTGGGCGAGCACACCGACGAAATTCTCACGTCCGTTCTTGGCTACGAAGGCGACGATCTTGACCGTGTGCGGGCCTCTGGTGCCGTCGGAGACATCAAGGCCGAAGCGGCTGAGTAGGCACCGCGCCATGCGGTACTTCAACTAAAAAAGAAGCGAACAAGGGGAGTTCTATCACCCCTCGCGAGGGAGAAATCGATGCGTATAATTCTGATGGGCCAGCAGGCATTTGGCCAGGCGGCTCTGGAAAAAGTCCTTGAGGCCGGCGTCGACGAGGTTGTGGCGGTCTACTGCGCGCCTGACAAGGAAGGACGGCCCGTTGATCCAGTGAAACAATGTGCCCTGGACAACAACCTGCCATTGTTCCAGCCGGCGAATTTCAAGGATGAAGCAGTTCTTGAGGAAATGCGCAGCCTGAATGCGGACCTCATGGTGATGGCGTTTGTCATCATATTTGTGCCGGAGGCGGCCCGCGACACCCCCCGGATGGGTTCGATCTGTTTCCACCCCTCTCTGCTGCCGCTTCATCGTGGCCCAAGCTCCATCAACTGGCCCATCATCTGGGGGGCGACGGCAACCGGATTGAGCTGGTTCTACCCGACCGATGGCCTGGATGAAGGAGAGGTCCTGCTGCAGAAACACGTGGATATCGGTCCCGACGACACGCTGGGAGATGTCTACTTCAAGAAGATCTTCCCGTTGGGCGTCGATTCCACGCTGGAGGTGATTGACGCCTTCCGGTCCGGCAATCCGCCGCGCAGCACACAGGATGAATCGAAGGCCACCTACGAGTCCTGGTGCAAGAAGGCCGATGCCGAGATCGACTGGTCGAAACCTGTGGCAGACGTCTACAATCTGATCCGCGGCACCAACCCGCAACCGGGTGCGTGGACAACGCTTGGCGGCGAGGAATTGAAAATATTTGACAGCGCCAAAGTGGACGGCGAGGGCGGAAATCCGGGCGAAGTGGTCGCCATAACCGAACAGGGCTTTGAGGTGGCAGCCGATGGCGGTCGTGTTCTCGTCAAGCGGGTGCAGCCGGCCGGCGAGAAGAAGCTCCATTGGGCTGATTACAAGGACAGAGGCTCGATCGCCGTCGGCACCCGTTTGGGCGGCTGACACACGGTTTATGACGGTTCATTTGGTCCCCCCCTTGTCGCAATTTGGCAAGAAACACCTTGAGGCCCATGGGATAAACCCCGCGAACAGTAAAAAATCACACCATAATGAAACCTGAAACAACGGCTCATCCAGGGGAGTAACATCATGCCCAAGAGCGATATCGAAATTGCCCGCGAAGCGACCATGAAACCGGTCACCGAAGTTGGTATGTCCAAACTGGACATTCCGGCCGACGCAATGCTGAATTACGGCCCCTACAAGGCCAAGGTTTCCATGGAGTACGCGGAGTCTCTGGCAGACCGCCCCGACGGCAAGCTGGTTCTGGTCACGGCCATCACGCCAACGCCGGCAGGCGAGGGCAAGACCACGACCACTGTCGGTCTCGGCGACGGCATGAACCGCATCGGCAAGAAAGCCATGATCTGCTTGCGCGAACCCTCACTTGGTCCGTGCTTCGGCATGAAAGGTGGCGCGGCCGGTGGCGGTTACGCCCAGGTCGTTCCCATGGAGGACATCAACCTTCACTTCACCGGTGATTTCCACGCCATCGGTATTGCTCATAACCTGCTTTCCGCCCTGGTCGACAACCACATCTATTGGGGCACGGAGCCTGCCATCGATTCCCGCCGCGTGTCATGGAAACGTGTGGTCGACATGAACGACCGGGCCTTGCGCGAGATCACCAACTCGCTGGGCGGCGTCGCCAACGGCTTCCCGCGCACGGACGGTTTCGACATTGTCGTGGCCTCGGAAATCATGGCGATCTTCTGTCTTTCCAAAAACCTCGAAGACCTGACCGAACGCCTCGGCCGGATCGTGGTCGGTCAGAACCGTAACCGCGAACCGATCTATGCAAAGGACGTCAAAGGCCCCGGACCCATGTCGGTTCTGCTGAAAGAAGCCATTGCTCCGAACCTCGTTCAGACCCTGGAAAACAACCCGGCTTTTGTCCACGGCGGCCCTTTTGCCAACATCGCCCACGGTTGTAACACAGCGATTGCCACCAAGACGGCCCTCAAGTTGGCGGACTATGTGGTCACCGAAGCCGGCTTCGGCGCCGATCTGGGAGCCGAAAAATTCTTCGACAACAAGTGCCGCCTGACCGGCCTTAAGCCTGATGCCGCCGTTATCGTGGCGACCGTCCGGGCCCTCAAGATGCACGGTGGGGTCGCCAAGGGCGATCTCGGCACCGAGAATGTCGATGCGGTCAAGGCCGGTTGCGAGAACATGATCCGCCACATTCGTAACGTGAAATCGTTCGGCGTACCGGTCACGGTTGCCGTCAACCAGTTCATCACGGATACGGACGCGGAAGTCGACGCCATCAAGGCAGCGGCCGAGGCTGAAGGCATCAAGGCTTTCACCGCAAGCCATTGGGCAAACGGCGGCGCCGGTACCGAAGATCTGGCGCATCATGTGTGTGCCATGGCTGACAGCGGCGAAGCCGACTTCAAGCCGATCTACCCCGACGACATGTCCCTGCGCGACAAGGTCAAGACGGTCGCCCAGAAAATCTACGGCGCCGACGACATTTCCTGCGACGGTGCGATCGAGAAGCAGTTCGAGGATCTGCAGAAGGACTACGGCCACTTCCCGGTCTGCATGGCCAAGACCCAGTATTCCTTCTCGACCGACCCCGACCTCAAGGGCGCTCCCAGCGGTTTCACCATTCCGATCCGCGAATTGCGGTTATCCAACGGTGCGGGCTTCATCGTCGCCGTCACCGGCGCCATCATGACCATGCCCGGCCTGCCGCGCGTGCCGTCGGCCAACAACATCTATCTGGGCGAAAACGGCCAGATCGAGGGTCTCTTCTAGAATTCTCCCTGCAACAACCGACGAACAAACTGCGGGCCTCCCCAAAGGGAGGCTCGTTTTCTTTTTTGGGATTTGAACACGGCACCATCCGTGCAGCCAATGTCTGCATTGCGGCTACCGCCAATTTCAACTCAAAATATCCACGATGTCTCTGACGTGATCAATGAAAGCCCGTTGTTTGACCGTTGCGCCGCGACGGCTTGGGTAAATTGCGGACAGTTTCGCACTGGATACATACCAGTCTGGTAAGACTGCGGAAAGCCGGTCGGAAGCGCATTCCGCGTGTACTGCATACGTGGGCAGCATAGCGATACCGCCACCGGCGACGGCCAGGTTTCGAAGTGTCAGGAAGTCGTTGACGACGACCGCAACTGGAGGTGAAACTTCTGCCAATTCTTCGCCGCGTTTCAGTTTCCACCGTAAGGTTCTGATTTCGCTGCTCGCAGTCAGACACCGATGGTCTCGCAGGTCTTTCGGGGACTTTGGAGCATCCGATTTCCGCAAGTAGTCCGGGCTGGCATATAGGCCAAGCGGAAACGACCCAATGACTTGAGACATCATCGTGGAATCCTGATTCTCGCCAATGCGGAATGCCAGGTCAAAGCCGTCCTTGATAAGATTGACGCGTGCGTTCGTTAGCTCCAGGACTACCTGCACTTTGGGAAATTGTTGAACATAGACCGCGATCGCAGGAGCAATGATCTGTTGGCCAACGAGCACCGAAGCCGAAACCCGCAACTCTCCTGCAGGTTCCGCCAGACTTGTTTCGACGACGCCGTCTGCTGCATTCGCCTCCTCAACCATCAAACGACAATAGTCGGCGTAACAAACACCAATCGATGTCAGCCGACTGCTGCGGGTATTGCGCTCAACCAATTGAACACCTAGCCGATCTTCCAGTCGCGCCAATCTACGGCTCACATTCGATTTTGGCAGCTTCATCTTTTCGGCAGCTCCGGTGATGCTGCCAGCTTGTGCTATGGCAGCAAACACGGCCAGATCGTTTAAATCTCTATGTTCCATTTTTAGGACTCTCTTTTGTATTTTAGAGGTATTGATCCATTTTCAGGATAATTACATATTCTCATCAAGCAAAACAACAGGCTTGATTGGAAACAAAATGACACAACCAAATCTGGAAGTTCTTCGTCGTGATGCGCTAACCGAAGGCGGCTTCGCGGGTCTGAAAGAGCATCGTCTGGTGACGGGCAAAATGCTCTGGGGTGATCGGGCTAACCCGGAAGCCTGGGACGGCATAGGCAACTTCGTCTATCTGGCGGATGCGCAATTCGACCCCAAAGGCGAAACAACAATGCACCCCCACAAAGAGATCGATGTGATCTCTGTCATGGTGGAAGGCCGTATTGCCCATCAGGGTTCCCTGGAACACGGCGGTTCACTGGATACCGATGACGCACAAGTTCAGCGTGCCGGCGGTGAGGGCTTCGAACACAACGAGGTCAACCCGGACGATACGAAAAACCGGATGCTTCAACTTTGGGTTCTGCCCGAAGCGAAGGGTGAACCAGCCGGATACAAAAAGTTCAGTCCCGCGCGGGGCGAAACAACCCGCATCTACGGCGGATCGCCAGAAGAAACCCTGTCCTTCGCCGCACAAACAACGATTGACGTGGCGATGCTCACAGCCGGGCAGGACATTGAGCTGACCGCTCCGTATTTGGCGTATGTCGCCAAGGGAGACGGGCAGCTTGGTGGCACCAACTTGACAGGCGGTGATCTGATTAGGGGCACCGATGCCTCGTTCAAAGCGACAACAGATGTGCAACTCGTACTCATCGGCACGCTTGCGTAACCATCCCAACTCTCAAGAAAGGGGAGTACCATGTCGAACAAGTTTTCAGAATTCCTGACGCCAGACAATGCTGTTCTGGCCATGATTGATCACCAGACCGGCCTGTTGGCAAGTGTTCGGGACATCTTGCCGGAAACCTTGCGCAAGAACATCAACGGTCTGACCAACATGGCCAAAACTGCGGGCATTCCATCGGTTATCACGGCATCCTTGTCCGATGGTCCCAATGGGCCAATTTCCTCCGAAATCACCAACGTGCTCGGGAACAACGTGATCAATCGTTCAGGCGAAATCAATGCTTGGGATTCGCCCGAGTTCAAAGCCGCGGTCGAGGCGACAGGTCGTAAAAAAATAATCATGGCGGGCATCGTCACTGATGTTTGCCTGCTCTTCCCTGCATTATCGGCAGTCGCCGAGGGCTATGACGTCTATGCAGTCGTTGACGCCTCAGGAACATGGGACGAGGTGACCCGCGATGCAGCCATGTTGCGCATGAGCCAAGCCGGTGTGAAAGTCACAACATGGGCCTCTGTGCTGGCCGAGGTGATGAACGACTGGCGCTCCAACCAAGGATATCCGCTCGGCGGTGTTTTGGGCGGGCACACAGCCTACGGTTTGGTTTATGAGAGCTACCTTGCGTTGCAGCCTCAGCAACAATCCGACCAATAACAGCATCAACCCCGGTGGCCCTGCCACCGGGGTGCCAAGCGTGGACAACCAAACCTACCATGAGCAACCCCGTGACACTTGCGGTGACCGACCATGTGCCCCTGGCAGGCAAAGCCCGCTATGAAGCGCTGGTCGAAGAGTTGCATCAATTGTTCCAGACGCAGGACGGCTTTTTATCGGTTGACATCGTGCGGCACAATCGTCCGCATCAGGTCGAATATACTGTATTGTTGCGATGGTCTGATGAGGTTGCCGCGGTGCGATGGCGGCGGGACAAGATCATTCGCGAGAAGCTCACCCAGATCGAGGCAATCACCGGCGGCACCGCGCAAATTGTTCAAGCCACCGGGCTTGGTATGTGGGTTGATCACGCCGAGGGCCTGGCACCCAACCTTCCACCGGCCTGGAAGCGCGCCGTCATCAGCGTTGTTGCCGTTTATCCGATGCTGATGCTTTTGACGGGGCTGGGCGCCCCGATTATTGGAGGACTGCCACAATCCCTGCAGATGTTAATCATCGTGATTGTGTTGTCTACACTATTGACGTGGCCGATCATGCCTTGGCTTAGCAAAGCGCTGCGCCCTTGGCTAATGGCGAAGTAACCTCAGGGGGCTGCAAGAATGCGCCTCGACTATGACCAATGTGGATGTCCGCAATGGGCCATGAATGCCCTTGCCCGGTCGGTCAAACCAACGGTGAAAACGCACTCGAAAGCAGACGTTTCGCCCCAGTCTTGCTCGGAATTTCCGGTTCAGCCCTGATAACGGACTCTATCCGAGTAGGCCTACTACTTCCGAAAAGTGCCAGAAACAGAATTTCAACAAGCCGGATGCAGTGGTCGCTAGCACCCAATCCAAACTGCATAGATA
>JAJFHC010000202.1 GCA_021775835.1 Hyphomicrobiales bacterium
GTGTAGCTCAACTGGCAGAGCACCGGTCTCCAAAACCGGGGGTTGTGGGTTCGAGTCCCTCCACTCCTGCCAAAGCTGCGGTGAGCCCGAAAGGGCGTGTTCCACGCGTACAGAAAGAATAGAGTCGGCAGATATGGCGAAGACCAATCCATTCGAGTTCATTCAACAGGTGCGTGCTGAAACCAGCAAAGTAACCTGGCCGACACGGCGGGAAACCATAGTGACGTCGATCATGGTGCTGATCATGGTGGCTATGGCGTCTGTGTTCTTTCTCATTGCCGATCAGATATTGAGCTGGGTCGTGGGCCTGGTACTTGGCATCAACGGATAGAAGCGGGACAGAAGCTGACATGAGCAAGCGGTGGTACATCGTTCACGCCTATTCGAACTTCGAGAGAAAAGTGGCCGAGGCGATCAAGGAGCAGGCAGCTCAGAAGGGGCTGTCCGATCTCTTCGAAGAAGTGCTGGTTCCAATGGAAGAAGTGGTGGAAGTGCGCCGCGGACGAAAGATCAAGTCGGAACGCAAGTTCTTTCCTGGTTACGTCCTCGTCAAAATGGATATGACAGATGAGGCCTATCATCTGATCAAGAATACACCCAAGGTTTCCGGGTTCCTGGGAACGGAGTCAAAACCAATTCCGATTTCGGATGCCGAAGCCAATCGAATTCTGCATCAGGTCCAGGAAGGGATCGAGCGGCCGAAGCCGTCGGTCACTTTCGAGATCGGAGAGCAGGTCAGAGTATCGGACGGTCCGTTCGCTTCGTTTAACGGAATGGTCGAGGAAGTCGATGAAGAAAAGGCACGGCTCAAAGTGGCGGTGTCTATATTTGGCCGGGCTACCCCGGTCGAACTTGAGTATGGTCAGGTTGACAAGCTCTAAGACGGGTTTGTGAACGGACTATTGTCGGTGGGAGGTCATGCAGGCCGGACCACTAACCCTTAAATCACCCGCTTGTTGGCAGCAACTTTCGGGAAAGGGGAACCAAAATGGCAAAGAAAATACAAGGGTATCTGAAGCTTCAGGTACCGGCGGGTGCGGCGTCGCCGTCTCCACCGATTGGCCCAGCTCTGGGTCAGCGCGGATTGAACATCATGGAATTCTGCAAGGGGTTCAATGCCGCTACACAGGATATGGAAAACGGATCGCCGATTCCAACGATCATCACGATCTATCAGGACAAGTCGTTCACGTTTGAAACCAAGACACCACCTGCGTCCTACTTCCTGAGAAAGGCCGCCAAGCTGGACAAGGGCGGAGCCGAACCGGGTCGCGCCGTCGCCGGCAAGGTAACCATGGATCAGGTTCGTGAAATCGCTGAAGCGAAAATGAAGGACCTGAACGCCAACGATATTGAAGCAGCAGCCAAGATCATTGCGGGTTCCGCCCGTTCGATGGGTCTTGAGGTTACGGGGTAACAGCATGGCCAAGTTTGGGAAAAGGACGAACGCGTCACGCGAAAGCATTGACCGGAAAAAGCTTTATGAGCTTGATGATGCCATCAAGGCCGTCAAGGGCGGTGCATCGGCCAAGTTCGACGAAACGATCGAAATTGCCATGAACCTGGGTGTTGACCCCCGTCACGCCGATCAGATGGTGCGCGGCGTCTGCCAATTGCCTAATGGCTCTGGCCGATCGGTTCGTGTGGCCGTGTTTGCGCGTGGTGACAAGGCAGACGAAGCCAAGGCAGCCGGTGCCGATGTCGTCGGCGCCGAGGAATTGGTGGAAGTGGTGCAATCTGGCAAGATTGATTTTGACCGTTGCATTGCAACACCAGACATGATGCCGCTGGTTGGCCGTCTGGGTAAGGTGCTCGGCCCCCGCGGTATGATGCCGAACCCCAAGGTCGGAACGGTGACCCCGGACGTTACTGCAGCGGTCGGTGCTGCAAAGGGCGGCGCGGTTGAGTTTCGCGTGGAGAAGGCTGGCATTATTCACGCCGGCGTCGGCAAGGCCAGTTTCAGCGAGGAACAGATCGCCGGCAACGTCAAGGCGTTCGTGGATGCTGTCCACAAGGCCAAGCCAGCCGGGGCAAAGGGAACTTTTGTTAAGAAAGTAGCGCTCAGTTCCACCATGGGACCGGGCGTTCGCATAGAAACGTCAAGCCTTTCAAACGCTTGACGGTAAATTGAATTCCGCTCTGGCCTGCTTGGCCTGGGTGGTTTGAGACCGGACTATCGAGAGTGTCCGGTCTCGCCCTGTCCGAGACTGCAGGCGCTACTTCGGTGGCTTAATCCAACGGCCTGCACAGACGGGAGACAAACTGATCATAGGTTCCTCAATTGAGGGTCCGCGGTTGGTTTGAACCTCGTAGCCGCCATCCGGTCGCGTACTGACCGTCATGGCAGGACAGGCATTTGAGCGTCGGGAACCGTTCTTGCCTGTAGGCCAAGAAAAATGCGGCTGCCGGCAAATGCCAATGGCGGTTCGGAGTTGTTTCGAACCGTCTGAACGGAGAGAGCAAGTGGATAGAGCCGAAAAGAAAGAGCTCGTCACGTCGCTTCATGACGTGTTTTCGAACACTAATGTGGTTGTCGTGGCCCACTACAGCGGACTCACGGTCTCGGAGATGACTGATCTCCGGGTTCGTATGACCGACGCGGGGGCTTCCTTGAAGGTTGCCAAGAACCGCCTGGTCAAGCTCGCTCTTGAAGGTACGGACGCAAGTGGAATATCGGAATTGTTCACGGGACCCACCGTGATCGCTTACTCCGACGATCCGGTTGCGGCTCCAAAGGTCGCGATGGCTTTCGCCAAGGGTAACGAAAAACTCGTTGTCCTGGGCGGAGCGATGGGTAGCACCATCCTCGACCCGGCAGGTGTCAAGGTATTGTCCGACCTGCCGTCGCTTGACGAACTGCGTGGCAAACTGGTCGGCATGATTCAGACGCCG
>JAJFHC010000203.1 GCA_021775835.1 Hyphomicrobiales bacterium
ATTCTCCGGGGAACTGGGTTATGAAATCTATTGCGCGCCTCAATTCCAGATGAAGCTGTTCGAGGAAATCGAACGCGCCGGCGGGGATCTGGGATTGAAGCTATATGGCGCACGGGCCATGATGTCGCTGAGACTGGAGAAAAACTGGGGCGCCTGGACGCTCGATTTCAGACCCGACTTTACCGCCGCACAATCCGGCCTCGATGCGTTCATCGACTGGGATAAGGAATTCATCGGCAAGACAGCCGCACTCGAAGAACGCAGGACAGGTCCCGACAAGAAGCTCGTGACCATGGTGATCGAAACCGATGACGTGGATGTCTCCAACGACGAGGCCATTCTGAAGGACGGCGTTTGCGTCGGCTATGTCAGCTCCGGCGGGTATGCCCACTGGGTCGACAAGAGTATGGCGCTCGGATACGTGCCACCGGAACACGCCGTAGACGGAACAAAACTGGAGGTGGAAATCATCGGCCGGATGTTTGCGGCAACCGTCACCGCACACCCGCTATACGATGCCAACGGATCGAAAATGCGGTCGTGACTGGTGTGAGGGAGAGTAGATGAACTTTCCCATTGGCCGTGGGTCCCGATGGGCTCACGTCAGTTTGTCTTGGCCGGGATCACCGCGGCAATCTCTCCGTCGTCGACCTCTGGGCCACGATCAATCGATTTGTCGCCGAGCAAAACGAGACCGAGACAAGGCCCTTTATCTGGCGCGCCGGTCCAGACGCCATCATCGCCAGCCGAAAGCGTGGTTTCCAGGCGCTGGGGGCGCCCGGCTGATTATCGAGCAGCGCAATTTGGGCGGCCCGGGGGAATGCAATCAATGGCGGCTTCGAGCCCAAATTGCACGATGCTACGCTATTAACGAACGTCCGCTTCGTAAGATAGGGGCAGCATTATGCAGGGACGTAGGCGTTCAATTTGTTCCCGTACAAGTCCCGAAAATAGCCGATCACCTTATTGACCTACTCTTGATTGTTTCTCGCGCAAGACACTCGCCGCTGACAGCCGTTTTGGTGCCAGAACAAACCAAATCAAAGCCTCCGCGACCAGCAGATTAATTGCCCATGCGAACACCATCATGGCGTCACGCAGCGGCCCCGTCGCCTCTGTCCCGTATAGGATCATCCACCCAATGCCGATGAACGTTTGGGTAGACGCACCCTGACCGATCGCATAGGCGCGTAACATATAGGCGCTGTGCTGAAGGACATTCCGGGACCTGATGGCAAGAACTGACCAAACGATGAAGTAGAACATCAGAGTGCTGAGGATGATCCGCGTCCAATAGAGCAAGTTCCCCTGGAGGCTAATCGGAAAGCTGTAGAAATGTGTCATCCACAATCCACTTCCCGCAGAAAGACAACCTGCAACCGCAACAATTCGACCAATAGTGCGGTGTGCAGCAGGATGTTTCAGCCTGATGCTTGGTAAGAACTGGATTGCACCAAGAAGGCAAAACAAGAAACTGCCGAGAATGTGCAGGACGATGGGGAACGGTATTTCTGACGCTCGCGGGTTTTCAGGCGCGATTGCAGGCCCGCCCGCCAATTCAAGCACGCGGAACAAACCACCAAAAGTCGGTATGAACGAGTAAACAAGGACAAAGACAAGGATCGCCCATTCTGATTTGTTCAGTGCCTTCATGAACCGACTACCTGATTTGTTATGGAAACGGTTTCAGGAGTGTGCTCCAGCCCGCCAGGCCGACGCGCCCAGAATGCGGTGCTGGCTTGCCCCGCGTAGGACCCCATACGGATGGGCTGGAAACCGATGTCTTCAAGCTGGCACGCTTGCAGCCATGCGACACCTTGCTGTTCCTTGATCGCCCAGGTCCGCCACCTCATCTGAATGAAGGCGCCGAATTTGGATCGGCGCGTCAGACACACCAACAGCATTCCGCCCGGTTTGAGAACGCGTACCATCTCCTTCAACGCGCATAGTGGGTCCGGCAAGTGCTCTATGACGTGAGCAGCCATCACAAAATCAAAGGACGCATCGGCGTAGGGTATAGAAAGAATATCTGCTTGCTTTAGTTCCAACGTTAGACCCACTCGCTGCATCTCAACATTCGCTCTTGCTAGCATCTCACCAGAGAGATCAATGCCGCAGAACTTGGGGGATTCGCGGAGAATGCTGTTAAGTGCCATCGAAAGGGCTCCACTCCCGATTCCGCAATCCAAAACAGTAGCTTGTGATCCAATCTGTCCAATTGCGGCCGCCACACCGGATGCCTCCAGCGGTCTCCGGTATGCTGCATTCAGCCCGTGCCGCCGTGTCATTTTCTGCCAATTGCGAGAGGCGGCATCGTATTGACTGGCCAAGTCTTCTTTGGCCCTTGGTTGCCGACTGATCGCAACCTGCCACGAGCCAAACCGATAGTTTGTCATAGGAATGGTCAGCTGATTTGATGGATCAATCGACGCGGCGAGTGATTGCTGGTGGATATGCATTTGGATCAAATTCCTTGAGTGATGCGTCTTGCTCACCTTCATCTAGTTGGATCTGCACCATTATAAAATTGCATGTTTTTGTAGGTCTGGTATGCGTAAATCATGGAGTGGAAAAGATCAGCTTTTGACTGGAATCAGGCGCGGGCGTTTCTTGCCACTGCCGAAGAAGGTTCGCTTTCTGCAGCTGCTCGCGCACTAGGGCTCACTCAACCCACGCTAAGTCGACAGGTCGCCGGTCTCGAAGAAACGCTCGGTGTGACACTGTTCGAAAGGACCTCACGCGCGCTGTTGCTGACCCAGGCCGGGACGCAGTTGCTTGAGCATTTCCGAAGCATGGGTGAAGCCGCAAATCGCGTTTCTATCGCGGCCACAGGGCAATCCGAAGCTGTGACGGGGCACGTGGTTATCGCCTGCACGAATGGAATGGCAACGTTTTACCTCCCAGAAATACTCAAAAAGCTCCAAGCCGCGGCGCCAAACCTTCAAATTGAAATCATCGCTTCCAATGAGGTGAGCGACCTGCGACGGCGTGAGGCGGATATTGCGATCCGGCACGCACGCCCTCAGGACGAAAACCTTTTCGCCAAGCGCCTGAGGGACACTACAGCACACCTCTTTGCATCGTCAGAATACATAAGTGCCGTTGGTCGCCCGTCACACCCGACAGATATTGCAAAGCTGCAATTCGTCGGGGCTGAATACCCAGAGCACATGCTTGGGATGATGGCTTCGCGAGGTCTCAATTTGACTGTTGCTAATTTCAACTATTCCACCGCAAGTGTGACAATGGCACTGGAACTCATGCGCAAAGGGCTGGGAATTGGTATTTTGCCAATCGACGTCGGTGCCGCCTATCCCGAACTTGAGAATCCCTATCCGGGCTTTGAGCCCATAAAGATAGAATCCTGGCTTGTCGCGCATCGAGAGTTAAAGACAAATCTTAGAATTCGATTGGTGTTCGACCTTTTGGCGGAATATCTCGGCAAAAGGCAGTGAACAAGAATGTTCCCGTACCTTCATACCAGTTCCTTGCGCGACCAGTGTTGCGCTCAATGGCGGTCCAATCGTATTCTTGAACTTGTTGATCGTATCAGCAATCTGGTGGGTGGGCGTTCGTAAAGATTGTATAGCAACGGATCGAAAGGTTTGACGTAACAAGCGTTCACTTAATATGAATCCGGACATTCAACCTTAATGACTCGACGGCAGCTCCGTCCGCATTGCGGTCATCCGCACATTACCTGGGGGGTTCGAAGCGTCGGAGTCAGACCACTGGATCCAACACAGCGATTAACCGTTCTGCCAAGTCCTTTCAAATCGAGTCGGTGGCATTTCGAAATCGATTGTGTGTTTCCGTCAACCTCAGTCGGCGCATCATTGCGCGAGTGGAATTTGCCAGTCTTCAATTGTCCGTCAACTAGGGTATCATTCGACCACACTGAATCAATTTGACCTGTTTTTCGCGGCTGCTGGCAAGGCACGTTTTCCGCCGTGGTCTGGTTGACCACAAGGAAGACGTAACACTGTCCAGAAGGCGCGAAAAACAGGCCTTCGGTGGGCCAAATTAGCTCATCGGTGTCGTTGCAAAGCTTGCCCGATGCACCGCATCGCGCTGCGCTTTGCGCCTAACCGAAGAACTGATTTAGCTCCATCAAATGGTTCAGTGTGGTCGAATGATGCCCTAGAGGAAGCCTCGCAGAGATGTTGCCGGATAACGTTAAATTCGAGTTTTCCACAGCCAAGGCGTTCCGTTGTGGATAATGATTCTTCGCTGATGACAAGCTAAATTTTTGGAGGCACCATGGTTTCCAGAGTGGTCCTGAGGAGGTCCTTTCGATGGTGAGAAAGGGTTCAATCTCCAAAGGGGTGCCACGGCGCTTACGAGCGAAAATCCTTGGGTGGCAGTCGAAAGAGGCCACTTGGACGGCGGTTAGCCAGGGATCGGAGCTGCAACCACGTAGGCGTGCTGTGACCTCTAGAAGTTACAGCCTCCCGTGATGCTTGGTGACGGCGGGTAATCCGTAAATCCAGTCGGGGTGATTTGGCCTTGTGTCGAAGCATCACGAAACCTGAGGGAGCTTAGCGGCTTCTGATGGTCCGGATGGCCTTCTGGTGATCATGTGCCAGGTTTCGGTCAGTCGGGTGTGTGTCGGGCACGTGTTTGTTGGACTTCTGTTCGGTGGACGTCGGCTTGATGGGCGTCAGGGTGATAGAGACCTGGACCGTGAACAAAGTGCGGAGCTGCTTCGGCGGCTCCGCATTTTTGTTTTGCGCGGCCACGTATTGCTCTTGCACAGCGATTGGACAAATTCCACCAGCGTCATCTTTGACGTCGCAGGTGCGATGACGAAGATCCATTCGCTTGTGTTTACATCCTCAGCCGCCCTAATCGGATTCTCGCCTTCACTTGGCTCGGGCAAGAATGACTTTGGGGAAGGATCACAACAAGCTCATAGGCAGCAGATTTTTCAAGCGACACCCAGTTTCTTCTGCAGGCTCGAACTGGACGTCGTGTATTGAAACAGGAGCCGCTCGTCGGGATAGACGTAACGAAAGGCCTGCTGGGCCATCAATGCAGCCTCGTGAAACCCCGACAGGATGAGTTTCAGTTTGCCCGGGTAATTATTGATATCCCCGATAGCAAAGATGCCCGGTGTCGATGACTCGAACTTTTCCGTATCCACCGGCACCAGATTCTCATCGAGGTTCAATCCCCAGTTGGCGACCGGGCCCAGTTTCATGGTGAGTCCGAAAAATGGCAGGATGGTATCGCACCCGATGGTGTAGTCCCCGTCCGGCCCGCGCACTTCCGCGCCTTCCAGTATGCCGTCCGCGCCGTTGAGCCCGGTCACCTGCCCCAGATGCAGATCCAGTTTGCCCGCTTCCACGAGCGCCCGCATCTTGCTGACCGAGTCCGGTGCCGCCCGGAAGGCATCGCGACGATGCAGGAGTGAAATGCTGGCGGCAACCGGCTGCAGGTTGAGGGTCCAGTCGATAGCACTATCGCCGCCGCCGACGATGAGAATGTTCCGTCCCTTGAAATCGTCCATGCGTTTCACGGCGTAGAAGACAGACGTTCCTTCATAGGCATCGATGCCGGGAATCGGAGGCTTCTTGGGCTGAAAGCTGCCGCCGCCGGCGGCAACCACTATAGCGGTTGCGTCAATCTGCAGGCCGTCATCGGTCGTCACGCGCCACTTTCCCTCCGGCGTCTTCTCGAGCGCTTCAACCATCTGGTTGTAGTGATAGGTCGGATTGAAGGGCTTGGCCTGCTCCATCAGGCGGTCCACCAGTTCCTGGCCGGAGACCACCGGCAGGGCCGGAATATCGTAGATCGGTTTTTCCGGATACAACTCGGCACACTGCCCGCCGGGCTTGTCGAGTATGTCGATGACATGACATTTCATGTTCAACAGACCCAGTTCAAACACAGCAAACAGGCCAACCGGGCCTGCGCCGATGACAACGATATCGGTTTCCACAACCGCTGGAGACATGACGGCACCTCATGTATTTCAGTTTGGGGAGCAACGGTCCGCGTTTTCACGCAGGCTTTGGGCACAGCATAGTTTTGGGGAGGCGCTGTGCCGGACAGTCTTGGATCAGAACTGCTTTTCCGGCAGTCTTACGATCAGGCCGTCGAATCCGTCGGTGATCTTGAGCTGACAGGAAAGACGGCTGTTTTCACGCACATCGAACGCGAAATCGAGCATGTCCTCTTCCATTTCGCTCGCCGCACCCGTGGTCGCGGTCCAGTTCGGGTCGACATAGACATGGCACGTGGCGCAGGCACACGCTCCGCCACAATCGGCATCGATACCCGGAACCATGTTCTTTACGGCCGTCTCCATGACGGTCGCTCCGGTATCCGCATCGATGACATGTTCGGTGCCGCTGAATTCAATGTAAGTAATCTTGGGCATGGTCCCACCGTTCACAAGGATTGAGCTTTATCAAGAACCCGAATTATCCCACTGGCGTCCCGACAAATACGGCATTCGCAGACACGGAATCGACAGGAAAAATGTTTCGACGGCCTGCTATAATCGAAACCCGACCACAAGGCAATCTGCCGGAATCGTCGCATGCGGCCAACACGGCGCGCAATGGTCGGCGACTGGCGTTCGTTGACGGAAAAATTCGGGAGGGACCGCCTTTTGGTGTTGGCGGAGAGTGTCAGATGTCGTTCAGTATTTTACCAATGAAATCATTAGCTTCTTTGACACTCTTGGCAATATCGATGAGGATTGGTTCGACGTCGCCGGTCTGGCCGATAAAATCATGACGCTCCGCCACCGCAGCGTCGTCCGCCACCTTCCAGGCTCCAATACCGCGCGCCGAACCTTTTAGCGCGTGAGCGGCCTCAAGCCAGGACCGTGCATTATCGGCGGCTCTAAGCTGATTGACACACATCTCCGCCTGATGGGCATAGAGCCGCAGAACCTCGTTTTCCAGGTCCTTGTCACCCATGGCCTGTCGGGAAAGGTGAACCAGATCGACGGGGCGATGCTCGTGGCCCGCAACGGCCTGGTTATCATGCTCCACGGACTGCAAATGTGCGGTGTTCATGAATTTTTCCCCTCATCCATCGTGTCTATCACGAAGGACATTATAGGCCGGGGAACGATACCAATCCGTTAAGGCTGGCGAAGGAAAGCTCCCTGAAGTTTGGCAAACTCATGAAATCCGTGTGGTCACGCGCCCTCCGCCAACACCAAGTATCCGCGGGCAGTCAGCCGGCAAACCAGCCAGTCAGGCTTGATCGGATTAGAAAACCAGTGTTCTGCCCAACCGTTTGCAACACACGATTCGATGGTCCTCCGCCCTATTTCCTTGCCGTAAAGGTCGAACAGCGGCAACTTGCCACCGGCCTGATCAAGCCCTCTCGTGAGATATCTTCGCTGTGCCGGGGTCGGGAGTGTCTTCTTCTGACCCAACTTGTCCTGTTTTGGCACCGTTTTGACGGCCCCGTCCGTCATTTTAACCATACTTGGCATTGCCTCCGCCTCCTCGTTAGTTTTTGTTTAACCAGTTATTAAAATCGAGTATCTTCAACGTCTAAACACTGGCGCGAGCAGGAGGCCACGCAAGCGAAACGCCAGATACACGAGACCTGGTTTTTGCCGCACGGTTAATATTACAGAGAAGTGTTGCAGAGTCAGTACCGTGTGGAACAAGATCCGCCGATTGGTTAATGTAAATCGGCATCGTCGGGTAGAGCTGGCCCGAAGCTTGCATCTGAACGCCTCCAATGCTTTACCGTCCCGGATTGTGGCGCTGCCGCAATTTGGACACTGTTTAGACGTTTTTGTAAGTCAATTGAGTAACCGTTTGTTGCGGAAAGAGTACTGATGGCAGGGAAAATCGCAGATCCAAAGTCTACCGCGTCAAGAAGAACCTTAAAAAAGGCTTCGACGCGATTCGCTGATTCCGGCGGACAGGGTAACATGTCTTCGCGCATGGCATCCGAGGAAGCCCCCGTGGCGCCTCAGAAACAGCAAAAAATCCGGCGTTCCGGCTCCGCCCCTGTAGTCAGGCCAGCGAACGATGACGAGCCCAGCACGGCATCTTTGATCGGCACCATGAAACGCCGGCCGTCGGCGGCACCATTCTGGTTCGTTGGTTTCGTGTCAGCACTCTGGCTGATCGGGTGTGGTGCCTACCTCTACGGCTTCTATGCACCTGAAATTGCCAAGCATGGCGATCTTTCCAAGGTCATTGCGGCGCCTGAAGTCGCCATCATCCTCATCATGACACTGCTGCCTGTGGCCATGTTCTGGTCGATCACCTACATGATCTGGCGGGCACAACAGATGAGAAATATCTCTGAGGTTCTTGGCCAGACGGCAATTCGTCTCATTCGTCCCGAAGAAATTGCAGCCGATGGTGTCGCCTCTGTCGGCCAGGCTGTACGCCGTGAGGTGTCCGAGCTGATCGGCGGCGTTGAACACGCTATTGCCCGGGCCGGGGAGCTGGAATCTCTTGTTCACAAGGAACTGTCTGCCCTCGAGCGCGCCTTTGGTGGCAATGAGGAGCGTATCCGGATCCTGATCAATGGCCTGGATAACCAGCGTTCAGCGCTGGAACAGGCAGGCCAGATGCTCGGATCCGAAACCCAGCCTCTAGTCAGTCGACTGGAAGAAAACACATCCACCCTGCAAGGCGTCATTGACGTTGCCCAGGCAAGTCTCGATGCGCTCGAAAAGGGTCTCAAGCAGACCACCAAGGAACTCAGCGGATCGATCAACGCGATCGCCGAAGAAGCCAGCGGCGCCAGCGATCAGATCGCCCAGCAGGCAGGGCGTCTCGAGCAGCTGTCCGGTACGGTTCTCCATGACATCCGCTCCTTCAGTGAGCAATTGTCAATGCAGGGGGAATCCCTCACCAAGGCGACCAAGGGTTTCGACGAAGCCAACAGCGAGCTGTCACAACGCCTCGAGAGAACCAGTGTTCACATCACACAGCAGCTGCGTGAGGCAGGCGGCGAGATTACACATATGCTGCGCACCGCAAGCGGCGACGTCGCCAACCGCATGAAACAGACCAGTTCGGAAGTTATCGAAGAGGTTCAGACTTCAAGTGGCGATCTGTTGCAGCAGATTGAACTCAGTGGCGGTGCCATCACGGAAAAACTGCTGGCCGCCAGTGGTGAGTTCACCGAGCGTGTTGAAAACGCCCGCTCGCAGATTTTCGAACACCTGGAACATGCCAGCGTGGAAATGACCGAGCGTCTGGAAACCACAACCGGTCGCGTGTTCTCGCGCCTGGACTCGGTGAGTTCGGAAATGAACGCACGCCTGGAAACAACCAGCGTGAACATCACCGACAAACTGGACGACACCAGCGAACAGGTCTTCTCACGCCTGGACAATGCCAGCGCAGAGATGAACAACCGTCTCGCCTCGACCAGTACGGACGTTGCCGACAAGATTGCTGCCACCACAGGTCAGATCTCCGAACAGTTGACCCGTACCGGCGCCCAGATCTCGTTGCAGCTTGAAACCACATCGAGCGATGTGACCAATGCGCTTGAGCGCACAGGCTCCAACATCACGGAACACCTTGACGCCACCAGCACCAACATCTCACAGCAGCTGGAACGCAAGGGTTCCGAGATCACAGTCCAGCTCGAAACAACGTCGTCCAATGTGACCGGCGCGATCGAATACAGCGGATCACGGATTTTCGAGCGGCTTGAAACGACAAGCAACTCAGTCACCGACGCCATCGACACTATCGGTACCAGCCTGTTTGCCCGCCTCGACTCCGTCACCGGCAGCATTACCGGCACGCTGGAAACCGTTGGCGCCGGTGTGTTCGAACGCCTCGATACATCGACCAACAACATCGCCGGGTCGATTGAAAAAGTTGGCGGAACCGTTTTCGAGCGTATCGACACGGCCAACCGCGACATCACCCAGGCGCTTGAGATGACAGCGTCGAGCGCGTTCCAGAAAGTCGACAATGCCAGAACCGAACTGGTAGACGCACTGGAAACGACAGGTGAACGGACACACGAACGTCTCGAGCAAGCGACAAGCCGTATCTCGGAGACTATTGAATCGACCAGCACACGCGCATACGAGCAGCTGGAATCGACCAGTTCCCATGTGGCCGGCGCAATTGAAGCCACGGGTCACAGAATGGCGGACCGGTTGGAAGCAACTAGGGATGGTCTTGCCAATACGGTGGACTCCCTGTCGACTGGCCTGATCGAGCGCCTTGAGAACACCAGCGCCAACTTCACGACCACGGTTGATGTCTTCGGAACCGACCTCTTCCAGCGCATCGATGGCGTCAACTCCGACTTCACCGGTTCAATCCAGAGCTACAGCAATGAAGTACTGGAACGCCTGGGCACCACCGGCCAACTTGTGGCAGACGCCCTTGAGAATTCGGGAGCCCAGCTGCTGGGACGGTTGAACTCGACCAGTACGGAAATCACTTCTGCGGTTGAGCAGTCCGGCAATCAAGTGTTCGCCCGTCTGAACGAAACCGCTGGATCCTTCGGCGAACGCATCGAACAATACGGTATCGACGCTGCAACCCTGATCGAGGAATCCACAAGCAAGGTTTCCTCACAGATTCAGGCGACAAGTATCAAGATGACGGACGATCTGGAAGTCTCCAGCACGTCGATTGCAGAACGTGTCGAAAACCTCAGTAATCTTGTCAAGAGCAGCATTGGTAATGTCGGTTCCGACATGGACGAGATCCTGTCAACGCGTGAAACCGCCCTAACCGGTTTGGTCGACAATCTTATGACCAAGGCTGAGGACATCGACTCGCTGATGCGCAGCTATGTGGGATTGGTCGAGGACTCTCTGACGACCGCCGAACAGAGAGCCCGAGAAGTTGCCGATATCCTGGGCAACAATGCTGTCGCCACCACGGACACATTTGAATCCGAACTGGAGCGTCTCAAATCCATGGCAGGCGAGGAAATGGCCTCTACTGTGGAAGCGTTGCGTGAACGCTATGACGATACCGTCGCCAGCATGCGCAACAACATGGCGGATACAACCGACCAGTTCAGCAAATCCACAGCGGAAATGCGCACTGCCGCCGAAGAGATGGCCCGTGAACTGGGAGAAGCCCGCAACGAACTGAGACGAGCGGTGTTCGAACTGCCGGCGGAAACCAAGGAGAATGCCGCGGCCATGCGTAAGGTCGTTGCCGATCAGATTACCGCTCTGAGTGCCTTGTCCGATGTGGTCAAGAGACACACGAACATGCTCGATGTGTCGACACCGGCGGTTGAATCCCGTGAAGTCGAGCAGCCGGTGGCTGCAAGCGCCAGCGGATTTGGTTCGTCACGCCCGACCGTTGCGCCCGTCCCGGCCCCAACGGTGGCTCAGGTGGCACCACCGCCTACTCCACCGATTGCCGCGGTTCCGCAAGCGCCGGCATTCGAGCCTCTCGATGACGAACCGCCAACTCCGGCGCCCGCTCCGGCAAGCAACGTCCAGAGCATCAAGCCGGCAACCAAGCCCAGTGACGGTAACTGGGGTTTGCCGGATCTTCTGGCCGCCGCGTCTCGTGACGAAGATGCCTTGCCCGCGCTGTCCGAACAACAGGGTGCAAAGAATGCGACCCCTGTCGGCACCGGCAATTCACCTGAAGTACCGCGGCTTGCCATACACATCGTCGAGACTCTGAACTCGCTGTCGGTAGACCTGGTTCGGGCGCTCGATCACAAGGCGCCTGAGGAACTCTGGGTTCGCTATCAGAACGGCGAGAGAAACGTCTTCACCCGCCGTCTCTACAGCATGCGTGGCCAGCGCCTGTTCGATGAAATCGCCCGCCGCTACCGCAGCAACGCGGAATTCCGTGAAGATGTGGACCGCTATGTCGATGACTTCGAGCGTCTCCTGGACTCAGTAGCTGAGAACGATCGCGACAACGTCCTGGTCGAGACCTACCTGTCGTCGGAGACCGGCAAAGTCTATCTCATGCTGGCCCACGCCAGCGGCCGTATGGACTGAAATATTAAAATCGCACCCCGGGACGGATTGTCTGTTCCGGGGTGAATTTCTCCTCCCGATTTTCAAATTCATAAACTTCTTGCACGACGGCCGTATCGGGCACTATGAACCCTGATACGCGTTGGCCGTTGAGCAGGATAAATTTCATGGAACTGAAAAAACCGTATCTTCTTTTCTTGGGCGACGTTCACGATCAGCTCGCCGCGAAAACCGCCCAGGGCATCGTCGACTGGCGGCCGGAATGGTGTGTCGGCCAGCTTCGGCTGGACGGATGCAAGGCCGACACCGGTCTGGAGGACATAGATATCCAGACCGCCGCGGAACGCGGCGTGGGCACCATGGTCGTGGGTGTCGCAAATTCCGGCGGCATGCTGCCCGAACACTGGATATCCAACATCGTTGAAGCTTTGGACGCCGGTCTCGATATCGCCACCGGGCTTCACAAACGCCTGTCGGCGATCCCTGAAGTGGCCGCTGCCGCAGAGAGAAATGGACGACGGCTGTTTGACGCCCGTTTCAATGATACGGGCTTCGCGACCGGCAAGGGTCACAAACGCACCGGCCTCAGGCTTCTGACCGTCGGCACGGACTGCTCGGTTGGCAAGAAATACACATCACTGGCCCTGGAAAAGGCGATGCGGAACCGCGGGATGAACGCCGACTTCCGGGCAACAGGTCAGACCGGTCTGTTCATCTCCGGGCGTGGTGTGGCAATCGACGCTGTAGTCGCCGATTTCATCTCAGGGGCCGCAGAATGGATATCGCCTGACAATGACGCCGATCATTGGGATGTCATCGAGGGTCAGGGCTCGCTGTTTCACCCCGCTTTTGCTGGCGTCACGATCGGCTTGTTGCACGGCTCGCAGCCTGACGCCGTTGTCATCTGCCATGAACCGACCAGGACAAAGATGCGCGGAGTTGAACACCCCATTCCTTCGATCCAGCAAGTCATCGACCTCACGATTGCCAACGGCCGGTTGACCAACCCGGATATCACGTGTGTTGGCATTGCCGTCAACACTTCAAACCTGGCTGAGGCAGAAGCCGATACCTACCTTGCCAGCCTTGCCAAAGAATACAGCCTCCCTGCGGTCGACCCGATCCGTGGTGATGTGGGCCCGATCGTCGATGAACTTCAGCGGGTTTATCCCGCATGAAAACCCGCACCCTGGAGGCAATCGAACAGAGTTTTCCGATCGCGGGAAGCTTCACGATTTCACGCGGCACAAGAACAGCCGTCGACGTCGTCATGGCAACCATCACAGACGGTGAGTTTTCGGGCCGGGGAGAATGCACCCCCTACCCCCGGTACGGCGAAAGCGTGCATGGGGTAAAGGAAACCATCTTGTCACAAGCGCATGCGGTCGCAGACGGCATGACAAGGCATGAGCTCCAGGATGCTCTGCCGGCAGGCGCTGCTCGCAATGCGCTCGATTGCGCAATGTGGGATCTGGAGGCGAAGAAAAGCGGCCGGCGCGTCTGGGAGCTTGCCGGTTTCGATCGCCTCCGCCCACTGACGACGGCCTACACAATCAGTCTCGGGCCGCCAGAGGAAATGGCGGCCTCGGCTGCAGCGTCCAACCGTCCTCTTCTAAAACTCAAACTCGGCGGCGACGGTGACGAAGAACGGATTCGGGCCATCCGGACGGCCGTCCCGGAAACCCGGTTGATTGTCGATGCAAATGAAGCCTGGTCTGCCGAAATTCTTCCACACCTGATGCAGACCTGCGCTCAGCACAACATCGCCCTGGTGGAGCAGCCTTTGCCGGCTGGATCAGACGATCTGCTCTCTAAGATCGACCGGCCAATACCTGTCTGCGCCGACGAGTCGGCTCACGACAGATCGGGTCTGAAAAAACTCGTCGGCAAGTACGATGTAATCAACATCAAGATCGACAAGACGGGTGGCCTGACCGAAGCCCTTTTGCTTGCCGAGGCCGCGACGGCTGCCGGCTTGGACATCATGGTCGGATGCATGTTGGCCTCGTCTCTCGCCATGGCACCGGCAATGCTTGTCGCCCAGCAAGCCGGAACCGTGGATCTCGACGGGCCACTGCTCCTTGCCAGCGACAGGACCCCATCCATTCACTACGACGGCAGCCTTATGCATCCGCCTGAGGCTGGTCTGTGGGGCTGACGTTGCTGCCGGGCCAACGCCACCAGAGCACGGCGGCGAGGACAAACGCGACGAACCCTACACCACTCATTGCCAGAAAACCGGATGCCCCCCAATGCGTGAATATCGGACCGGATATCATGGTCGCGCCAGACATCAGCAAACCGGCGCTGAAAGCCGCATAGAGCCCCTGAGCGGTCACCTGCATGTTTCGCGGGATTGTATTGGCAATGAAATGCATCGTACCCAGATGAACTGCCCCGAAGGTTGCTGCATGCAGGATCTGCACGGCGACAAGGGCATAAAAATCAGTCAGTACAACCAACAGACTCCAACGTATTACCGACACCGAGGCACCGACAGCAATCAGCAATGCCGGAGAAAACCGCTGCACAAAGCGGCCCGACACGGCAAACAGAACAATCTCCGCCAACACACCGACAGACCAGAGAAAACCAATCTCCTGATCCAGAAGTCCCACATTGCGCCAATGGAGCGTACCGAACACATAGTACATAGCATGGGTCGCCTGGCAGAGGCCTGCCGCAATGATGAAAACCAGGAAGCCCGGCGACAGCAGTAGTCGGGGCACATCTGACATGTTCGGTTTTGAGGTGGACTCTTGTCCCGCAATGCGCAGTGATGGCAGCCCCACAGCGGCGACAACCAGGCCCACCTGACAGGCAATAATCATCCACAAGACACTGTTGCCATCCCAGTACCCCAGCAGGGTCCCCGCCCCGAGGCTACCCAGAATGAACGCCAGAGAGCCCCACAGGCGCATGCGCCCGTAGTCCAGGCCATGGTCGCGGCTCACGTTCATCGCCGTGGTATCGACCAGCGGCATGACCGACGTCCACCATATGGAAATGAATATGGCGACGGCCAGGATACCCCAGAAAGTGGACGTAACCGACAACAGCGAGAACCCCAGCAGTGTACCCGCGCAAAGAATGACAATTGGAATACGACGGTCTTGGAAGCGGTCCGCAGCCAGCGAGACCCAAGGTCCCACGAAGACGCGAATCAGTGGAGCGGCAAGGATGAAACCCATCTCAGACTTGGAGAGGCCCTGGGCGTCCAGCCAAACGGGAATAAATGGCAGATAGACCCCGAACCCCAGGAAATATGCCGAAAACAGCGCCGCAATTCGGATTCCGTAGCCACGTGATCCGACCAGCCTGCTCATTGATGCCCAGATTATCCGTTATGGCCACATTGACGACGCGACGAGCCTAAACCAATCACTAACCAATTTCCACGATAGTTGAGATGGATTTAGGCGAATCGAGCGTCAGGCATCGAGTCAATTTTGCGTAGTAGTAGAAGAAACGGGCAGTCAACATGAACAACGGCAATCTCACGACACCGCTTCCTGAGAGAGATTATGAAGCGATAGAGGCTGCGGTCATGGAAACCGAGCGCGGCCGCTGGTTCCTGGCAGAGTACACGAGGCGCAATCGTTCGGCGGATACGACCATGCTGCTTGATGCGATACAGAAACTGGACTCCGCCCTTCAGGCAACGCCTAAAGAGATCCCACAGGACGAGTTGCGCTTCGACCTAATGGAAATGGCGGCAACCATTGCTCAAACACGTCTCGATATCGCCGCACTGGCCGCCAGCAAGGGCAGCGAAACACAGATTACCACCGTTGCCGGCGAGCTCGACCAGGTCGTGGATGCCACGGAAAAGGCGGCCTACAAAATTCTGGCCGCCGCCGAAGCCATTCAGGATGTGGCATGGGATTTACGCGAAGACGATGTCGACAGCGAAAACAGCGAGATTCTCGAGGCACGGGTCACCGATATCTTCAGCGCCTGCGAGTTCCAGGACCTCACCGGTCAGCGCATTACCAAGGTCGTGCAGGTACTGCATTACATCGAAGAACGCCTGAATTCCATGATCTCCGCATGGGGCGACGACGCGCTCATTGAACAGCATTCCGCACCGGATGACCTTGATCTGACCAAGAGTTATCTGCGGCCGGAGATTGCCATTTCACAGGACGCCGTGGATGAACTGATGTTCATCAATGAAGCACAGCAGCCGATCGTCGATATCAACGAGATTGATTTTGACGACATCGTGGTCGATGACATCGATGACGATGTCACGGAGACTGCCAGCCCACAACCGGATTCGATGCCAATCGAAGAGCAAGACAAACATGTCCTGGTGGCCCGGTTGTCCGTTGCATCCGATGCGATACCGGCGCCCGCAGCGCCAGCGCCTGTCCAACCTGCTTGTGAGGACCCCGACGAGCCGGATCTCATCAGTTTCGATGCCCTGAGCCAGGACGAAAAGACTGTTTTGTTCTGCTAACTGGGTTCACTCCAATCATCCGGAAACAATCTCGGCGTAAAGTGCCGGATCCACGTTTGATCCAGACAGGGTAACGGCCACCGTATGGCCGTCACAGGAAAATCGCCCTGACAAAAGTGCCGCGAGAGCCACAGCCCCGCCCGGTTCCACAACCAGCTTCAAAACTTCAAAAGCGTAACGCACTGCTGTTCGCACATCGTCGTCACTGACGGCCAGTGCGCCGGCAAGCAACTGCTTGTTTATCGGAAAGGTGAGGTCGCCCGGTTGCCGGGATAACAGGGCATCGCAAATCGATCCGGATCCCTTCTCGTTCGGCACAATTTGTCCTGAGGCCAGAGACCGTCCGAGATCGTCGAAGTCCTCCGGTTCAACCGCGTAGATCTTCGTGTCAGGAGACGACTCCGATACAATGGTCGAAATACCGGCGGCAAGCCCACCGCCGCCATGGCAGACAAGCAGTGCGTCGACATCCAGCTTCCGGTTGCGGGCTTCCTCGATGATTTCGAGGCCGCATGTCCCCTGCCCTGCAATGATATCGGGATCGTCGAAAGGCGGAACTATCGTCGCCTGCCGTTCTTGAGCAAGTTGTCGCGCCAGTTCCACCCGGTCCTGCCCGTCGCGATCAAAGAGCACGATCTCGGCACCGAAATCTTGCGTATTCCGACGCTTGATCTCAGGCGTGTCGTCGGGCATTGCGATTGTCGAGGGCACACCCATCAGTTGCGCGGCATGGGCAACCCCTTGCGCATGGTTTCCCGACGAGTAAGCAACCACACCCTTCTCAGAAACCGGCGATTTCAACTGGCAGATACGGTTGTAGGCGCCGCGAAACTTGAATGATCCGGTCCGTTGAAATCCTTCGGCTTTCAGCAGTATCCGGCCACCAACGCGCTCGTTCAGCGCGGCGTTCTCGATCAGCGGTGTGCGAATGGCGAACGGTGCGATGCGTCGGGCAGCGATGCGGATGTCGTCGGGTGAAAGCAAAGGCGAGATCGCATCCATTGTCGGGTCCAGATGTGTCGGTGAATTTGGTGATCAGCTATACAGCAGAAGCACCGAAGCCGCCAGCAATCCACCCATGACATAATTGAAGATCGCGAGATGGGCGGGCGATTTCAGGTAACGTCTGATGGACGTACCGAACAGGCACCAGACACCGACACTGGGAAACGACACGATGAAGAAAACAGCACAGATCAGGACGATGTCAGCCCAGCCCATCTGTCCCACCGTGGTGAATGTGGCAAAGGCACTCAATCCCACGACCCAGGCCTTGGGATTGACCCACTGGAAGACCATCGCTTGAATGAAGGACAACGGTTGCGCCGTTGCCGTGGCATCCGTTGGGGCGGTCGATGTGGCAATCCGATAGGCGAAATAGAGAAGATAAGCAGTTCCCGCAATCTTCAGAACGTAATGGATCTGCGGCCAAGTAGCGAAAACCTGATCCAGCCCCAGACCCAGTGCCGCGAGCATGGTCGGGAAACCAACTGTGATGCCCAACATGTGGGGAACGGTTCTCCGGAACCCGTGATTGACCCCTGATGCCGCAAGCATGATGACATTCGGCCCCGGCGTAATCGACGCAGCGAGTGCAAAGGTCAAAAGAGGAACCAGAATGTGCGAGCTGTTTGTCAAGCGATCAGGACCGGAGTGTCTGTAGAATTGTGTGAATTTTAGGTAAGCATTATTGACCAAAAATCCCGAAACCACAATCTCTGTTCTGCACGCGGATCCGTTTCAACGAACATCGCGCTACCTAATCGATGTCATCTGAACCGGCGCCAACGATGTTCCTGTCAATCTCGCCAATCGCCTCTTCATCTTTGCCCTCATAGTCGAGGGCCGACAGGAACACGCGTATGCAGTTGAGCCGCGCTCTTTTCTTGTCGTTGGAACGGATTACCGTCCATGGCGCATGTTCCGTGTGTGTATGCGCGAACATGTCCTCTTTGGCTTTGGTGTAGTCACGCCACTTTCCGACGGAGGCAAAGTCGATCGGGCTGAGTTTCCATTTTTTGAGTGGATCGGACTTGCGGCGATGGAATCGGCGCAATTGTTCTTCACGGCCGACAGTCAGCCAGAACTTGAACAACTTGATATCCGAGCGCACAAGCATGTGCTCGAATTCCGGTGCCTCCTTGTAGAACTCCTGAACATCGTCAGCTGAGCAAAAGCCCATGACACGTTCAACACCGGCCCTGTTGTACCAGGACCGGTCGAACAGGGCCATGTCGCCTTCCGTGGGAAGATGCTGGACATAGCGCTGGAAATACCATTGCCCCCGTTCAACGTCAGATGGTTTGGCCAGGGCGACAACATGGGCATGACGGGGATTGAGATGTTCCATGTACCGCTTGATGGAGCCTCCCTTGCCTGCGGCATCGCGGCCTTCAAAGACGAGAACAAGCCGCTCGCCGTTCTTTTGTGCCCAGTCCTGAACCTTGGCCAGTTCGATCTGAAGTTTTACCAGTTGTTTGAGATACTTCTTCTCCTTCATTTTCTTGGAGTACGGGTAGCCGCCACTCCGGAATGCCAGTTCAAGGATGCGGGGATCCAACTCGTCCACATCGAGCGAATAGTGGCGTTCAGCCACCTTGCCTTGTCGACCTCGCGTTACATTCATTTGCAAACCCTCTCCAAAGACCTGACACAACAACCTGCAAGACGACCGATAACCCTGCTCCTGCAGAATTCACACTCTTCAGCCGATCTGCCAAACCGTCAAGTGCAACGAACGACGAACCATCTCGAGATCTCACGACCTGCGCTTGCGCCGGTAGAGCGAAAAAGCGGTAACGCTATTTGACAAATGGCTTGATCATCAAACCGTATCTTGCAAGAACAATGCTGACGAATTCCAACACTCCCGCAAGGCAGAACAAGGACATGACCGCATGAGCGAAAAGGTTGATCTGATTAACGTCATAACGGGACAGGACGGTGCCTATCTTGCCGATCTTCTACTCCAGAAGGGCTATATCGTCCACGGCATCAAGCGGCGGTCCTCATCGTTCAACAGTGGCCGAATCGACCATATCTATGTCGATCCCCACGACGGAGATGCAAGGTTTTTCCTGCATTACGGCGACATGACGGATTCGACGAACCTGATCCGCATTCTGCAGGAGACCCAACCGGACGAGGTTTACAACCTTGCGGCACAAAGCCACGTTCAGGTCAGTTTCGAAACGCCAGAATACACGGCAAACGCGGACGCGGTCGGCGCCTTGAGGATTCTCGAAGCCATCCGGATCTTGAAACTTGAGAACAAGACAAAGTTCTATCAAGCGTCAACATCCGAGCTGTTCGGTGCAACACCACCGCCTCAGAACGAAACAACACCATTTCACCCCCGCAGCCCCTACGCCGCAGCGAAGCTCTACGCCTACTGGATTACGATCAACTATCGTGAAGCCTATGGCCTGCATGCCTCAAACGGCATCTTGTTCAATCACGAAAGCCCGATACGCGGCGAGACCTTTGTCACCCGCAAAATCACGATGGCACTTGCAGCAATTGAAGCGGGAAAGCAGGACCGGCTTTTTCTTGGCAACATGGATGCCAAACGCGATTGGGGACACGCCCGGGACTACGTCGAAGGCATGTGGCGCATTGTGCAGCAGGATACACCGGATGATTTCGTTCTGGCCACGGGTGAGTCCCATTCCGTTCGGGAATTCGTCGAAATTGCCTTCGCAGAAATTGACCGGAAGATTACCTGGCAGGGAACCGGCATAGACGAGAAGGGCCTGGACTCCAAGTCCGGACAGGTCCTGGTGGAAGTCGATCCGCGGTATTTCAGGCCCACTGAAGTGGATCATCTGCTGGGTGATCCGTCAAAAGCCGAAAAGAAACTGGGTTGGCGCCACACCACGCCCTTCCGCGAACTGGTCCGTGACATGGTTGAAGCAGACCGTGCCGCACTGCGTCTTCAAGCCCCAGAATTGGCGACCACATCGTGACTGGCCAATCCTTTAATCTGAAGGACAAGACTGTCTGGGTCGCCGGACACCGTGGCATGGTTGGCAGCGCAATTGTGCGGCGCCTCGAAAACGAACCCTGCAGAATCGTTCACTGCGGCGACAACCGCATTGACCTTCGTCGGCAGGATGAAACCGAAGATTTCATGGCGCTCCACAAACCCGACGCCATTATCGTAGCGGCCGCACGTGTCGGTGGCATACTGGCAAACGATTCCTATCCGGCAGACTTCCTCTACGACAATCTGGCGATCAGCGCGAACGTGATTGAGGCGGCTCACCAATTCAAGGTTGATAAGCTCGTGCTTCTGGGCTCGTCGTGCATCTATCCGCGGCTTGCCGAACAGCCCATGCGTGAAGATGCTCTGTTGACCGGGCCACTGGAACCGACCAACGAATGGTACGCGATTGCGAAAATTGCTGGAATAAAACTCTGTCAGGCTTACCGGCGTCAGCATGGCTGCAACTTCATTTCCTGCATGCCGACCAATCTCTACGGACCAGGTGACAATTTCGACCTTGAGTCCAGCCATGTGATCCCGGCATTGATGCGCAAGATTCATGACGCAAAAAAGCAGGGAAACGAAACCGTCGAGATCTGGGGTACGGGGACGCCGCGCCGGGAGTTCCTGCACGTTGACGACATGGCGGATGCCGTCGTGTTTCTGCTCAAGGCATATGCCGGTGAAGATCACCTCAACGTTGGAACCGGACAAGACATCTCAATTGCCGACCTGGGAGCAACCATCGCCGAAGCCGTTGGATTCACCGGCGGCTTTACGTTCGATACCACCAAGCCGGACGGAACACCGCAAAAGTTGCTCGATGTTTCCAGGCTGACGGCTCTGGGGTGGTCGGCTGGAACCGATCTGAATGATGGATTGGCACAGACATACGAATGGTTTTCCAACCGGGCCGTAGGTGATCTGAGACTTTGACCATGCTGCTTCAAAGGAACGACGGCCATGTCTGAGCGAACCGTTTATGTCAGACTGAAAGGCGGACTCGGAAATCAACTGTTTCAGTACGCAACCGCGTACGCGCTCGCCAAACGCAAAAACTGCGCTCTGAAAGTCGAACTCGAATATTTCCTTCGTGACCCCAAACGCGAATATGAACTCGATACGTTCGGCATAGACGTAACAAAGGCCACAGCATCAGAAGTCGAACATTTCGGTGTCGACCAGAAATGGCGCAGAATAATCGGCAGGAAGATCGGCAGGCGACAGGCCTTTCTGCCAAAGGGGTTGTACGTCGAGCCGCATTTTCACTTCGCACCGGATGTGGCGTTGTTGGACCCTCCAGTTCTGATCGACGGGTACTGGCAATCGGAACGCTATTTTTCCGATGTGACGGACGAAATCCGCGCCATGTTCGCCCTGCCTCAGGAACCGTCGCCGGATTTCCTGGCTAAACAGGAGAAGATTGCCGGACTGAACACCTCGATTTCAGTCCACGTCCGTCGCCACCATTCGTACAAGTCCGACAGCAAGACAATCGGCAATTGCACGCCCGACTATTACCAACGGGCCGTACGCCACATGTTGACCGCATACCCTGGCGCGACGTGTGTCATATTCTCGGACGATCCCCAGTACGCCGGTGACATGTTGTCGTTTGCAGGGGACCGGATCGTCATCGACGGTGATTGGGCAAAGCCCGCCGACGATATCTGCCTCATGGCCGGTTGCGACCATCATATCATCGCCAACAGCTCATTCAGTTGGTGGGGCGCCTGGCTCAACCAGCAAAGCGACAAAACCGTGATCGCGCCCAGATTTTGGTTTTCCCACCAGTACCTGCTCAAACACAGCACGTACGATCTGCACCCGGACGCCTGGTTCACTTTGGGCTGAAGCTGAAGAGGACTTTACTGTGAAAGGAGCAAAACCCATGCCACAGGAAGCCGGATTTGCCGCAACACCTGAGCCCCCCTACTACGCCGTCATTTTTACCGCACAACTGGCCGAAGACGCACCGGGCTACGGCGACATGGCCCAAAGCATGGTTGATCTCGCAACGGCGCAACCGGGATGCCTTGGAGTAGAAAGCACGCGTGGTTCAGACAACCTAGGCATCACTGTTTCCTACTGGCGGGACGAAGAAAGTATCCGCGCTTGGAAGCAAAATGCGAAGCACCTGGTCGCCCAAAGCATGGGCAAGGAGAAATGGTACACCCACTATCACCTGCGTGTAGCCCGTATCGACCGCGATTACACTGGTCCAGAAGGCCGCTAGTTCAGGATGTTAAATCGCGCTGCGGACGGGAAACGCCGCTGGAATAATACGGACACTCTAGCCCCTGTTATAGACATCCTCATAACGCACAATATCGTCCTCGCCCAGATAACGGCCTGACTGGACTTCAATCAGATAAGCTGGAAGCTTTCCCGGGTTCTCAAGGCGGTGCGTTGCCCCCAGCGGAATGTAGGTCGACTCATTCTCGGTCATCAAAACGGTCTTGTCATCAACGGTTACCTTGGCAGTACCCGAAACCACGACCCAATGTTCGGATCGGTGGAAGTGGCTCTGAAGAGAAAGGCGCCCACCTGGTTTGACCATCAGACATTTGACCTGAAACCGGTCACCTTCACTCAAACCCTCATACCAGCCCCAGGGGCGATAGACGCGGGCATGCTCGAACACCTCGTTTCGATCGTCGCGCTTGAACGCGTCGACGACGGCCTTGACGTCCTGAGCCCGGTCTTTCGGCGCAACCACGATGGCATCGCGGGTGGCAACCGCAAACACGTCGTCAAGGCCTAGAAGGCACAAGGCAGCCGATTCAGAATAGGCAAAGCTGTTGCGGGTATCCGTAAAGTGCACATCGCCCTGGGCGGCATTACCATCATCGTCCTTGTCCTGTATTTCCCACAACGCGGACCAGGATCCGAGATCGCTCCATTGCCCGGCATAGGGCACGCATTTGATCGATGCTGCGTGTTCCATTATCGCGAAATCAAGCGATATGTTCCGGTTTTGACCATAGGCGTCCGGATCGAGACGAAGGAAGTCGAGATCATCGTCGGCCCCCTCGAGTGCCCTTCGACAGCAATCCAGAATATCCGGTGCAAGGCGCTCGAATTCGCCGATCAAGGCGTTCGCTTCGAAAAGGAATATACCGGCATTCCAGAAATAATTGCCGGCTTCAAGATACTCCTGCGCCACTTCTGCATTTGGCTTCTCGACAAAACGCCGGACACCACGAACCGTTTCACTGCCCTCCGTTTCGATATAACCGTAGGCAGTTTCCGGCCCGTCGGGCGTTATGCCGAACGTTACCATATGTCCGTTGGCAGCCCATTCCACACCGTCTTGTACCGATGATGAAAACAATGCCGTGTCTGGAATCACGTGATCGGAGGGCATCAACAGCACAAGGCCCTGCGGATCTTTGCGGGCCGTGACAAGAGCGGCTATCAGGGTGGCAGGTGCCGTGTTGCGGGCATATGGCTCCAGAACGATTGCCGCAGCGTCGACGCCAATATCCTGAAGTTGCTCTCCAACCAGAAACCGGTGTTCGTTGTTCGCCAGAATCGACGGTGCCGCGAACCCCTCACCCGACACCCGTTGGCAGGCCTGTTGCAAGAGGCTGTGTTCTCCAAAGAGCTTCAGGAACTGCTTTGGATATGCCTGACGCGACAACGGCCACAGACGAGTCCCTGCCCCGCCGGATAGAATAAAAGGGTGTATTTCAGCCATGTTGCCCGTCCAGATTCGTAGATTACGCTTTTACAATATGCTCGGCACTTTCCCGGTAAACGCCCCGGGTGTCGACAATCAGCGGCGCATGGCTCTTGATCAAATCATAATCGAAAGCATCGTGATTGGTAATCAGTACGACAAGGTCCATGGCTTCAAGCGACTCTCGAGAAAGAGTCGTGCTGCTCATCTCGACCTTGAGATCGCCATGACCCCGGAATTCCGGCACATGCGGATCGGAATATGCAACTTCCGCGCCCTTGTCGATGAGCAACCGCAAGACATCAAGTGCCGGCGACTCCCGAAGATCGTCAATGTTCTTCTTGTAAGCAAGGCCCAACACCAGGATCTTGGCGCCTTTGACTGACTTCGCCTTCGAATTCAGGGCATCAACTATCCGGTCCAGCACCCATTGCGGCATGGTCGTGTTTATCTCACCCGCCAGTTCGATAAACTTGGTGTGTACATCGTATTCCCGGGCTTTCCAGGTGAGATAGAACGGGTCGATAGGAATACAGTGTCCGCCGATTCCCGGTCCAGGATAATAGGGTGTGAATCCGAAAGGCTTTGTCGCAGCCGCAGCAATCACCTCATGGATGTCGATGCCCATCTTGGTTGCGATAATCTTCATCTCATTGACCAGGCCGATGTTTACGACCCGATGAATGTTCTCCAGCAGTTTTGTCATCTCCGCTGCCCGCGGCGAACTTACCGGCACGACCCGGTCGATGGCAGCCTCATACAGGCTCAACCCCGCCTCAAGACAATCCGGTGTCAGCCCGCCACAGACCTTTGGTATGGACTGCGTGTCATAATCCGGGTTGCCCGGGTCTTCGCGTTCAGGCGAATAGACCAGAAACAGGTTTTCGCCGACTGTCAGTCCCGATTGCTGTAACCGTGGCAGGACGATTTCTTCAGTCGTTCCGGGATATGTCGTGCTCTCAAGAGCCACAAGGTGACCTTCACGCAGGTGGGGCACAATCGCATCCACTGTGGATTCCACGTAACTCAGGTCCGGTTCGCGATACCGATTGAGCGGTGTGGGAACACAAAGGATCAAGGCATCTGCCTCTCGTACACGAGACATGTCCGTGGTTGCTTCAAACCCACTGTCCAGGGCCTTTTGGACTCGATCGTCACTGATGTGCTCAAATCCGCTTTTCCCTTCGTTAAGGGCATCGACCTTGGATTCGTTGACATCAAAACCGATGACTTTCAGCCCGACGTCCATGTAACGCAGCGTCAGTGGAAGCCCGACATATCCCAGGCCGAGAATGCCCACGATTGCTGTCTTGTTCTCAATTTTATCAATAAACGATGATTTGACCGACATAGTGTCCGGGTGTCCAAACGTTACACGATGAAGTGAAGAATCGAAGCGTTTAAAGCATCACAACAAGGCCAATGCAATGGCAAAGCCGTAACCACCAACCGATATGGTTACAGACAGTGACCGCACCATCGAATTTCTTTCAAAAACAATAGTTTGGCTATTCACCATAAACTATTCAATGACATCGAAGTCTCCACCCATCACCCGGTCGAATCGCCCGGTTCGCCATTCCCTCACGACATCGCGAACCAGCGGCGACGGCATCTCCCGGTAACGGCGGACTATCTTCCGGTTCTTTGCATCCCCACTCGCGAAAGCCGCCTCCGCCACCCTGCGCAGCGCCTTGGCGTCGCTCATGGGCACATCGAGCGGCTGGGGCGCAACACGCACCTTTACCGTGGCTCGTTTGTTCTTGTTGCCGCCTTCGTCCGGCATCTCGAGGACATGAAGCCCTGCATCACGGTGGAGTATCGAATACGCTCCAAACCCGCCAACAGCCATGACGAAAGGCTGGTCTGCGCCTTTGGAATTTCCCTGGCCCAGGACCTTGAACTTCATGCGGCGTTTTTTTGCCCAGCCGATGTACATGTTCGCGACCCTTTGGCCGAACAGTGTCGACATGGCGTTTTCGGCGACGTCGCCCTGGCTTGAGTCAACCATGATAAAGGCATCAGGCGGCTGCTTCGACCTGACATCGGCTACCGCGATCTCCACAAGGTAGAGCGATTGCGCCGCGGTAGTCAGCACGTGGGCAGGAAACGAATCGCGTTCACGGCCACCGCTTTGCGACAGGCGGCGCAAAAGGGACCCGGCACCTTTCATGGCCGCATCTATCCGATCCATCAGTTCTGCAATGCCCAAAATTTCAAAACGTTCGTTGGATTGCCAGAAATCCGGCAACTCCAGCATCGACAGATTTGCATTGCGCTCGTTCTGCCACTCGTCGGACCGGATGAGCAGGTCCAGCGCCGCGTGCATTTCCATTAGGAACTCAAGTTCGGACCGGTTGCCCTTGGCCTGAAACACGACCGACTTCAGGCTGAGCTCTCCACCGCCGGCCTCCGAGGCCACCGCAAACTCGGATTCGGCCTGCCCTTCCGCATTGGGGTCGACGAATTCAACCTCCAGCGCATCACCCTTCCGGGAGATAAACAGGAACTGATCGCCGGCTGGAACTTGATGGTTGACGATTGTCACGGCCAGCGGCGCCAGCAGGTACCGGTCCAGAGCCCGTTTCAATGGCCGTGCGCCAAGGTCCGGTCGAAATCCGTTGTCGAGCAGAAACCCGATCGCAGACTCGTCCCATTCAACGGCCCAGGACCGCGACCGCAGGCCCCGCCTTCGAAAGGCTGAGTCAATTTCGATCTGCAGGATCTGGCGCATCACTTCCCGGGTCAACGGTTGAAAAACCACAACCCTGTCGATCCGGTTTATAAACTCCTTGCGAAACGTTGTCTCAATCGCCCGATGAACCGCGTCGGAATCGAAGCCATCGGATTGAGAGCCGAAACCCATGGGCGTACCCGATGGGATTGTCGCACCCAGGTTCGAGGTGAGGATGACAATGGTGTGGCGAAAATCCACCATCCGGCCATTCTGATCCGTCAGGCGGCCGTCGTCGAAAACCTGGAGAAACAGGTCCCAGACAAAAGGATACGCTTTCTCGAATTCATCGAGAAGAATAACCGAGAAGGGTTGCTTCCGAACCTGGTCGGCAAGTGAACCGCTGCTGTCCGGACCATCCGATCCGATAAGCCGCGACAGGCTTTCCGGTGTTTGCAGCTCACTCATATCGATGCGGATCATGCGGTTGGCGGAACCGAACAGCCATTCACTCAGGGTCTTGGCAATTTCAGTCTTGCCCGTACCAGTCGGCCCGGCAAACAGAAAGACACCGGACGGCCTGGTCGGATCGGTCAGCCCTGCCTTGATCATGGCGACACGTTCCACAAGGCAACCGACAGCCTCGTCCTGACCGACCACGCGCTGGTGGAAATGCCGGCGCAGTGCCTCCAGGTCCAGGACCTGCCGGTCGTCAAGAATTGACGACGGCAAGCCACTCAGTTCCGTCAGCGTCACAATGACATCCTGCAACTCGACGGACTTCCCGTCCGCCGTCCCGCTGATGCGTTCCAGACGCTCAAGCGTCAGGCTCAGCAGTTTCATCAGGTTGCCGGGCGCTTTTGAATCACCCAGGTAGTGCTGTGCCAGTTGGGCAGCTTCGGCCAGCACATCCGGCGCCATGTCGACCTTTTTATCCGAAAGCCACTGACTGCCCAATTCCAAGGTCGCTTTCGGGCTCAGAGGTTTCATTCTGTGAGCGCCGATCGCGGACAGCACACGAGGTTGCGTCAGAGCCAACTGCTCATAGGCGGCACCACTCACCTCACCAACCACGTGGATTTCACCATGCTCGATCAGAGGCAGCAATGTGTCCAACGCACTGACCGGGCTGTAATGATGGCGTCCCGAGAATGCCAGTGCCTCGAAGCGCGGTATGATCCACAATATTTTGGGTTTTGACCGCAGAAACTCGGTCAGTTCCCTAAGGCGTTCCTCGAACTGCCCAATGTAAACCTGACCCGCAATCAGTTCTGCATGACCGGCGACAAAGATCGTCCAGTCCTGCTTGTACAGGCGGGCTGCCAGCCGAAGTATGGCGGCCGACTTGCCGACACCAGGATCCCCGATGATCAGGGATGAACGAGGCGGGTCCGCACAGAAATCCGTTTCCAGCCGGCCGAGAATCTTGGCAAGGTCATCATGCTCGATAAGATCCTGTATGTCCTTGATGTCGCCGTCTTTCCAGACCGTCCCGATCGAATCCAGATAGTCAGGCGACTGACCACGCGTCTGGGACTTGGGAATCTGATCGACCAGGGCCTTGCCGCTTTCACTGGCGAGAGAGCGAAACAGATCTTTCACCTCGCCAAGTTCGTAATCGCTCAGGTCCTTGAACACGGAGTCCAGATCCGGGGTTTCTCCTGCGGTCAGTCTGGCTTCGATGAAACCGGCAAGAACGCCCTTGACCTGAGCATCCCACAGGTCGTCGGCAGATTGCGCCGCCACCCGGCCAATGACCGGTACCTCCGGAGGCGTACTCGCAAGAAGATAATCGAGGGCATAGGAATAAGGCCAGAACGCCAGATCCCCGAGACACGCTATGACGCGATCCTGCACCGTCGCCTGGACGGGCCGTGCCTTGAGCACGGCGAAGGCCAGACACCCAAGCGCCAAATTGCCACCGGCACCATACGCCAACAGGTCCTCGTCGGTATGCGAGGCATCGTTGAGAAGCGATACGCCTTTGGCAAAGGCCTCGTGTTTTGAAAGATCGGACGGACGCGCCAACACGGATGAAACCGCATTGAGAGAATCGGCGATCTTGTAGAGCTTGGCAACCTTCGGATCAGACGACTCGAAAGCCCCCGAGCCGTCAGAGTCGGAGCCGCCCTTTACCGCCCGGGCAATGAGATAGATCACGCCGATAAGCACTACTAGAAATACAACGGATCCAACCGTGTCGGACATGGGTGTTTCCTCGAAACAAGATCGGACAGAACAAACTGGCGAAAAGCATATATCACACGTTCATAAGCGACCGATTTTCACTGCTTGCGAAATTGAGTAAAATTGATTTCAAGGGTTTTACCAAGGATTATGAGTCTTGCGGTAGTCTCTTGATGACAAACAAACATTCTGTTTCATCGGGGGCAAAGATGAACGCAAAGATTGATTGGATCGTAGAGACGGATGATCCGGATGAGGCCTGGCTTGAAAATTTCGAAAAAACCGGCGAGAGGGTTTGGAATGCAGCCGCCGATTCGAAGGAAACACAAGCCGAGCAGCCGGAAATGGTGGCAAAACCCGACGTAATGGCAAAAGCCGCTGTGTCCGATCCGGCACCATCAGTTAAAGAGCAATCGGACACGGCCCAGGCGCTTGCCGAACTGGATCAGAATGCTATCGCTGAAATGCTTGTTCAGTGCCGCACTGCATTGAAACTACTGAAATCCAGCCGCAGCGGTCATCCGGTATTTGCCGATACGGCAGGCTCGGTGATTGATGAAATCGACAACATCGTCCCGCTCCTGTCCAGCAGCCGCGCACGGGTGTTTTCGCTTTTGCCGCAGTAGTTCATCCAGCCGTGGTCACTGCCTGACCAACCGCTGACACCTTCTGCAAAGCTTCTTTCGCAACGAAAGCCTCTTCTCTGGCTGTGTCAGATGATGTTCTTTTCCCTGAACGGTTCGCCGCGCGCAATTCGTTCATATCCCAGATCGCGAAGATCAATCGTGCGATACTCGCCGTAGGTGATCAACTCACTCATTCCCCGGCCGGCCGCTGCGCATTGCTGGACGCCATGGCCTGAGAATCCGGCAATGAAGTAAAGATTGTCGATTTCCGTGTGCAGACCGATGACGGCATTCTGATCAAGATAATTGTATTCATAATGGCCAGCCCAGGCATCGACCAGCTTGATTGCCTCGAAGGCCGGGATTCGATGAGCCAGCGACGGCCAGACAATTTCGTCGAACTCGCTGTAGATGATTTCAAAGTCATCGAAATCCGTACGGCCATCCACTACCGGCGCGCACCCTGTAATGTAAAGATTGCCTTCCGAACGGCAGAACACTCCCGTGGTATCGATCGTCAATGGCAGCGGCTGACCGAGTTCCTCACGGCAATCTATGATGAACACGCTTCGTTTTCGGGGCTCGATCGGAACCTGGGTGCCCGCCATTTCAGCAACCACCGCGGCATGGCGACCGCAGGCATTCACGACCCGGCCTGCCGAAACAGCGGTGCCGGACTTGAGCATCACGTGAGACAGGTGTGAGCCTGTCCGTGTCAGGGACACCACTTCGTCTTCAATACTGTCGACGCCTTTAACGCGCGCCGCCCGGCGGAAGGCTTGCATCAATCCGAAAGCATCGTACCAGCCCTCACCGGATGCGCCAAAGGCACCCACTTCAATATCGTCTAGGTTGAAAAACGGAAACCTCTTCGCGATCTCATCCGCATTCAGCAGCAGTACGCCGGCATCCTGGCCCTCCTGCACGACATGATTTTCCCGCAACACGTGCGCGTTTTGCCGATTGGCCAGATAAAGATAGCCGTTTTCGTGAAAACCCGGATCGTAGCTCTCGCCCATTTCGCCCAGAATATCCGGGATCTCCTTGAAGAACTGCGCGGCGAACTGCGACAACTGAATGTTGACGGCTGTAGAAAACTGTTTGCGGACACCGGCGACCGACAAGGCCGTCGAGCAATACTTGAAGGACGTATCGCGCTCTACCAGCAAGATACTGCCGTCAAAATCGGGATTCATCGCAAGGAAGAACGCGGTGGAACTGCCCATGGCGGCACCGCCGATGATCACCACGTCATAGTGAGCTTGCGGTGTCATTGTTTCGCCTCCCGTGGAAGCGGTTCAGGACTGTTCGTCATCGTAGTGGGGAAAGGCGGTATACATCCCACCCGCGTAGATCAGTGCCGGATCGTCCAGATCCTGCGGGCTGCTGGCGGCCTCGACTTTCTCGCGAAAGACTTCTGCATTGTCTTCCGGTTTGTAGCCAATCAAGCGCGCAGAAGACGTGTCCCAGAACTGCTCGGAGTTGTCGGACACGCCATAGACTGCATGGAAGCCCACATAAGGCGCTGTCAATGACCGGCTCACGAGTTGCACCAGATCACGGTGGGACATCCATGTGGCCAGCATCCGCCGGTCTTTGGGTTCCGGAAAACATGAACCTATCCGTAACGAAACCGTTTCGAGCCCAAACTTGTCCCAATAGAAACTGGCAAGATCTTCCGTAAAGGCCTTGCTCACGCCGTAGAGCGTGTCGGGTCGGTGCGGCACATGATCGTCGATCCGTTCGGTTCGTTTGTAGTACCCGATAGAATGGTTCGAACTGGCAAACACCACCCGTTTGACACTGTTTCTCCGGCAGGCTTCATAGATGTTGTAGCCGCCCGTAATGTTGGAACTGAACACTTCCTTCGAGGTCCCCTCAACGGCCTTACCACCAAAATGCGCGACCATGTCCACGTCCTTGCACAGGTCCATAACGGCGTCGAAATCGGCAAGGTCTGTTTGGACGAGTTCTTCATTGTCATCGGCATCGCCCAGCGCCTCGATGTCGCTCAGCCGAAGATGCGTCGCCAACGGCGCCAAACCGACACGAAGTACCTTGCCCAGGGCACCTGCCGCACCAGTCAAGAGGATACGGTTGAACTTCGACATGGGACACACTCCTGAATATCTTCGCTGAATACCTTATGGCCTTTTAACATCGCAATGGGCACACGCAACTGAAATATGTCATGCTTGTGGACCCGGCGAGGCAGGCCTTGAAATTTTTGTTCGCTTCGCTGCAAATCTGATAATCTATGGATTGATGGGGAGCGCCGACAGCCGACGTCTGTGCAAGCAAATCCAGGAAGTAATGGTAGCGAAGGCCGTGCGTAGCACAGTACAGGACATTGTCGAGGTCGAGCAAATTGATCGCTGCCCAGCGTGCGATCACGATGGCCTCTTGGTGCCGACGGTCAAAAGCGGCACTTCCGACAACTCCTTGGGCACCGCTGTCAGCATGTCCGGAATCCGAAATAAAGAACCGGACTCTGGCGCTATGCTCGAGGGTTTCGATGTGACGGATCTTCTCTGCAGCAACTGGCGAATTTGTGGCCACTGCGCGATGATTTTCAGTCGAACGCGTCCGGTTTTGGACGCCACCAGTACCTGGTACAATCCCCTTTTCAAATTTGTGGAGAACAGGGACTTCGACATCTGGCCCTTGCCGGAACTGTTTCTCAGAAACCAGGTCCAGACGGCCCGGAACATGTTCGACATTCTGAGCACGCATGGCATCACGGAGAACGTCGAATCCGTGCTTCATATGCGCTGCAACACCGGGCATCTGCTTCACCTGATGTCGGAGCATCTGGACCTGACAAGCGTTACAGGTACAGAGTATTTCGAGGCACCGGCACGGTATGCGGCAGACCTTCTTGGCGACGGCAACGTATCGTTGCTCACATCGCCGGCACCCCATGTGCCCGAGATCGAAGGCGGGTATGACCTGATCCTCGTCAACCATTTCCTGACGCATTCCCCCGACCCTCGGCTTTTCGTGGAACACCTCAAGACGCGGCTTTCAAACCGTGGGCGTATTGTCTTTTACAACGAACAGGATCACGATCTGGTCCTGCGCCACAGCGACCACTACGCCAAGGGCATCAACGTCTTTCACAACCAGCTTTTTACCCGAACAACGCTTCAGGCGTTCCTTGGAACCTGCGGCCTCGAGGCCCGGCAGATCCCTCATCCCAACGGCCTGAAATGGTCGATCGGTCATCACACCATGATGTTTTCCTGTGAAATCGCTGATCCTGTTGCCATGCCAAAGGGTAATGCCGAGGAAAGCCTTGCCGTCATGAACACCTGGGCGAACATGCACAACCGGTATGCCCGGATGGCGTCCTGGCCAAAAGCGCTGCGCCGGACATACGCAAAGTCGCTGGAGCTTCGTTTTGGGTCGAGACCGTCGCCCGTCGACTCTTTGCCCGTTAAAGACCAGGTGACAGCCGATTGAGACAATCACTTGTCAGGGGGAGCAGTCTTGACTGGAATGCCTTGACCGAAACGACCATGCGCAGATGATACCGATCAACCCCGAATTCTCAACACTGGGCAACGCCGCCTTCGGAGTCCTGGCCGACTTCGGAAACTCGTCACCTGAAAACGCAATCGACAGGTTTCTGTCGGCGGGAGACGAGATGCGGCACAGGCTCAATGAGGCAGGCGGCCTTATGGTGGTCAAGGGGATTGGCGCTCTGACGCATACCCCTGAGAAGCTTGTCCGCATCTCGAAACTGTTTGGGCCGGAGGTTGAGAACTACCGCGACACGCTGACCAGCGCCCGTTTCTTTCATGACGAGGTTCCCGAGATCATCGTCCTGTCAAATCTGCCGCCCTGCAACCACCCGCCACCGTCGAAGCCACAATCGGAGTCGTCTGAAGGCGGCGCCATCCCGGTTCAGTTTCCCAACCAGACAAACTGGCACACCGACCAGAGCTACCGGCGTCCACCGCCCGACATAACTTTGTTATTCGGTGTCACCACGCCGCCGCCCGACCAGGGCCAGACCCTGTTCGCGGATTGCGCGGCGGCTTATGCAGCCCTCGATGCTGACATGAAGGAGCGTATTCACGAGTTGCACGGCATTCACGCGCCAAGCTGGATTGGCCGCACACCGGACGATGTCCGCGCCGGGCAGGAACCCAGACCGCTGCTGGCCCACCAACAGCCACAACGTCAGCCCCTGGTGCGCCACCATCCCGATACCGGCATACCTGCGCTTTACATCTGTGAGGAAAAACAGATGGACTTCGTCGACGGCCCCATAGCAGGCCTCAGGCCCGGTCTCGACGGTGAAGGTGCACAATTGCTGCGAACCTTACTCAAGCATGCCACGGGACCTGAGTTCACCTATGTGCATGAGTGGTCGCCTGGCGATCTGGTCATTGGCGACAACCGCTGCCTGCTCCATGCCGCCACCTGGTATGATGCCGGCCGCCACCCGCGCCTGATGTGGCGCACGACCGTCCGCGGCAATCCCGGCACGGAATACCACGGCGAAGCCAAAAGCTGGATTCCGCCCGAAGGGTATGCGCCGATGCAGGGTATGGAAAATGTTTGAGCGTGCCGTTCGCCCGTATCACGCCCATGTCCACCTGAAACCAGGAGATAACCCATGAAGATCGACGGCAAATGTCATTGCGGCACCATTACCTACACCGCGGAGGTTGATCCGGAGAATGTGATCCTGTGCCATTGCACCGATTGCCAGACCCTGTCTGGATGTGCCTTCCGCACCGTCGTGTTTGCCGATGACTCAACCTTTGAACTTCTCACCGGTGCCCCGAAAGTCTACGTCAAGACTGCAGACAGCGGAAAACTCAGGGAACAGGCCTTCTGCCCGCAATGCGGCACACCGATCTATTCAGGGTCTCTCGGCGAAAGCCCGCGTTCCCTGGGCCTGCGCGTCGGCGCCATTCTCCAGCGCGATGATCTGGTTCCAAAATCCCAATACTGGACCCGTTCGGCCCAAGCCTGGACCTCCGATTTCCACGACTTGCCGGAACACGAGCTTGAATAGTTTTTGAAAGTGTCGGTGAATTCCAAAGGGTACTGAACTTCATGGAAATATCGAAGAAGGATCAGATAAGGGCGTTGTTGAAGAGCATAGAGACCGGCGATCCCGGACCGGTGGCCGTGGTCAACGAAGCAAAATACATTCAACACAATCCGCAAACTCATGAAGGGAGTGAAGGTCTGGAAGCCCTCTTCAAGCGGCTGTCCAAAACGTCGCCCCGGGTTAACATCGTGCGCGCATTCGAGGACGGCGATTTCGTGTTCGCACATACCGAGTACGACTTCACAAGACGGAATATTGGCTTTGAAGTATTCAGGTTTGAAGACGGTCGTGCGGTCGAGCACTGGGACAACATCCAGAAAAGGCAGGGTCCAAACAAGGCAGGTCGCAGCATGGTCGACGGCCCGACCGAGGCCCTCGACCTTGAGCTGACTGAAAGCAACCGCGCCTTGGTTCGATCCTTCGTCGAGACCGTGCTCGTAGCTGGGCAACGCGACCAGCTGACAGACTTTATCGACGAGGACCACTATTCCGAACACAACCCGCATATTGGAGAAGGTCTGTCCGATCTCCGGTCCGCATTCGAAGCAGAATCCGAAAGCGGCAGGCGCATCGACTATCGTCGTATCCATCGCGTCCTGGCCGAGGGCAGCTTTGTGCTCTCCGTCAGCGAGGGCAACAGCGACGGCGTCCATTCCGCCTTTTACGATCTGTTTCGACTGGCACAGGGCAAAGTGGTGGAGCATTGGGACACGACCGAAAAAGTCGCCCCCCGCAGCGAGTGGAAAAACGACAACGGCAAGTTCTGACCAGGAGTCGAGCGGCAGACGGGCAATGTCCGTATTCGGCTAACGCGATTGCATATTTGCTGGCGCGACCTAGTCGTCTTGTCCCAAGCTCGGATTGAACAACTTGATCGGCAACGGCACGATGTCCGCGCCAGTTCCGGCAGCCCGAACCAGTGGATGGGCTGCGTCGGTTTTGCCATCTGAGCCGTCAGAAATCTTGTTCTCCTGGTTCTGGTTGGCAGAGTTCATCGACACTCGTTCATCATCTTCATCGCCCGACGAGGGTGCCAAGAGTGGTTCCAGGTCGTTGCGCATCCACCAGTACCAGAACCCCTGCTCACGGATCCATTTTTCCAGGCGCGTCAGGTCGGTCCATTCGCGCGGTAGGCCGCGTGCGCTGTAGATTCGAGCCACCTGGCTGTCGACATAAACCAGGACGCCCCAGGCGAACGGATGCCTTTCCTGATCGCCAAACCCTCCCCCCATGTTTTGGCGGTAGGCACGATAGACCACGGCATACTCCCCCAGTCGTCCGGCGTCCCGCAGAAAGGGAATGTCAGCCTGGGTGATGGTCATTGTGACACCAAGGGCTACATCTTGATTCATGGTGTTGACATTCATTGCAGCTTTAAATACATCTTAGATCATGATGTACACCATGGTACATGATGTTTCTTGAACAGACTATCACTATTTCCGTCCGTGAACCTGCCGTCGTGCCGGCCCCCAGAAACCGGTACACACGGAAAACTCAAAGGATCTCCCCATGTCCAAAAGAATTGCCCCCATACCCAAGGGATACAGAACCGTCACCCCCGAGCTGGTTGTCCGCGGAGCCGATGCCGCGCTGACTTACTACAAGCAGGTGTTCGAAGCGACTGAACTCTCCCGCGTCACAGCCGACGACGGCCTCACCGTGCTCCAGGCCGACGTCAGAATCGGCAACTCGATCATCCGTGTCACCGATGAAATGCCCGCGTTTGGCATTCTGTCGCCGATCAATTTTGGCGGCACTCCCATTGCCATCCACATCTACCACGCCGAGGCAGATCGCCTGTGGGAACGCGCACTGGCCCACGATGCCGGCATTCTCGTGCCCTTGGCCGACACCCCATGGGGCGAGCGTTACGGCAAGCTGATTGACCCCTTTGGTCATGTATGGTCGATTTCACACCGCATCGCCAAACTCTCGGCACAACCGGTGCCTTCCACGACTGCCGCTGAGACAAACACTCCAGCGGACATCTCCGATACCCTTGCGTTTTCGGTCCACGAACCACGGGCGGATAATACCAATCTCAGCACCGAACAAGAGGCAGTGCTGAGTTCGGAAGAGGCTGTCAGTTCCAAAGTCGCCTGAACTCAATACTCCAGCGGGTGGCAGTCGATGCCGCCCGCATCCAGACCATCAGCTCCCGGAGACCCGCTATGACCAACAACCATACCCTGCAGTCGCGCCTTCAAGGCGCTACCCCCCGCGGCGTCGCGACCGCAACGACAATCTTCGCCGAACGTGCCGACAATGCCGAATTGTGGGACGTGGAAGGCCGCCGCTACATCGACTTTGCGGGCGGCATTGCCGTACTCAATACCGGACATCGCCATCCCGGTGTCATGGAGAGGGTCAACGAGCAACTGTCCCGGTTTACCCACACGGCCTATCAGGTCGTGCCCTACGAACCTTATGTGGAATTGGCGGAACGGCTCAATCGGCTGGCGCCGGGTCCGACTCCAAAGAAGAGTTTTTTCGTAACGACTGGCGCTGAAGCCGTTGAGAATGCCGTCAAGATTGCCCGGGCGTACACCGGAAGGTCCGGGGTTATCGCTTTCACCGGTGGATTCCACGGCCGCACCCACATGACGATGGGTCTGACCGGCAAGGTTCTCCCCTACAAGAAAGGCTTTGGCCCCTTCCCTGCAGAAATCCATCATCTGCCGTTTCCCATGCCGGTTCACGGCGTCACCGTTGACGACACCTTCGCCGCCCTGGAATCACTTTTCAAGGCCGACCTCGAACCGGAGCGGGTTGCTGCCATGATCATCGAACCGGTCCAGGGCGAAGGCGGATTTTATGTAGCCCCCAAGGAACTGCTGCAACGTCTGCGGACGGTGTGCGACGACCACGGCATTGTCCTGATCGTCGATGAGATCCAAACTGGGTTTGCTCGCACTGGAAAGATGTTCGCCGTCGAACACGCCGGCATCGAACCGGACATGATCACCATTGCCAAGAGCCTTGCCGGTGGGTTCCCCCTGGCGGGCGTCATTGGCAAGTCGGAAATCATGGACGCCCCGGCGCCGGGCGGCCTGGGTGGCACCTACGGCGGTAACCCGGTGAGCTGTGCTGCAGCGTTAGGCGTCCTCGATGCGATTGAAAACGAGAACCTGGTGGAGCGCGCAGCAACGCTCGGCGAAACGCTGACATCGCGGATACGGGGCATGTCCGGTCTGGCCAACGCCCATCCCATCGGCGATATTCGCGGACTTGGTGCCATGGTTGCCTTCGAACTGGTCAGCCGCCACGGCAACAACCAGCCCGACCCTGAAGCAACCAAGGCGTTGTGCGCCCGGGCGCTGGAAAACGGTCTCCTGATCCTGTCATGCGGTGTCTTCGCAAACACGATCCGTATTCTGGTTCCACTGACGGCAAGCGACGAAACCATTTCCGAGGGTCTCGACATTCTGGAGCGCTCGCTTGGGGAAATTGCGCCAGCTCTGGTCGCCGCAGAGTAGTCACCTTTTCATCTGTTATCCGGGCGGAAGGCGCGCCCGGATAACGCACCTTTGGAAGGAGTTGTGTACAGTACATCAACAGCGATTGGTGACGCCGTCATGCACAGTCACTTGCAGAGGGAAATTCAACCATGAACCCAAGACCGATCCCTGAAAAAGCAGCGAACAAGCGCGCCACGTCATCGAAGGCGAAAAAGGCCCGGTTGAAAAACATCTCCGAAGTGCGCCGCTTCTTCCATCGCAACGAAGACCCGATTTTCTTCATCAGCGCGACGAACTTCAACCTGCTGGGCATCGACGAATGGTGCCGCAATTTCCGTTACATCAATTTCGTCGACTGCTACGACGGACGTCACCCCAACATCTTTGTGCCATTGGCCCAGGCCCATCCGGAATTCGACTCCATCGAGGACATTGTCGCCTACCTTCTGGAACACAAGGAAGTCATCGATTTCTTGAAGTCCAAGGGCAAAAGGCCCAAGGCCGTGTTCCTGATGTTCGACGAGCGCGTCGAGAGCATATGCAAGGAGTTGGGTCTCGAAATCTGGTTCCCGAAAGCCCGTTTGCGCGAACACATCGACCATAAGATCGAAACCGTACGGATTGGCAACAAGGCCGGCGTGCCGAGCGTCCCCAACGTGCTCACCAAAATCGAAAGCTGGGAGCAACTTCGGAAAGCCACCAAACAGATCGGCAACGACCTTGTGCTGCAATCGGCCTTCGGCGACAGCGGCCACACCACATTCTTCATCAGCAGTGAAAATGATTTCCGACGCCACGCCAGCGAGATCGTCGGCCATGGTGAAATCAAGGTCATGAAACGGATCAACTGCCGTGGTTCGGCCATTGAGGCCTGCGCCACGAAGAAGGGTACCATCGTTGGGCCCCTGATGACTGAACTGGTGGGATTCAGGGAACTGACTCCTTATCGCGGCGGCTGGTGTGGAAATGAGATTTTTTCCGATGCATTCGACCGGAACATTCGCGACAAGGCCCGGAACTACACCGTCAAGTTCGGCGATCAACTGGTCAGGGAGGGTTACCGCGGCTATTTTGAACTGGACTTTCTGATCGATCAGGACAATGGCGAAGTCTACCTGGGTGAATGCAACCCTCGGGTCACCGGCGCCAGCTCACTGACCAATCACGCAGCGTTTGCCCACGCCGATGCGCCCCTTTTCCTGTTTCACCTGCTGGAATTCTCGGGCGTCGATTTCGATCTCGATGTGGAAGAACTCAACGACCGCTGGGCGGACCCCGAAAACATCGACGGCTGGTGCCAGATGGTCATCAAACACACCGACGACAACGTCGATATCGTGACCCAGGCGCCGGACTCAGGTATCTGGCACATGAACCGCGATGGCAGCATCCAGTACAGCCGGTTCGACTATCACCGCCGTGCCGTGGAAAGTGAAAACGAGGCTTTCTTCCTGCGCATTCAAGGTACCGGCGATTTCCGCTACGAGGGCGCCGATCTGGGCATCCTCGTCACCCGTGGCCGGGCCATGGACGACAGGTTCAGATTGACTAGACGGGCCAAGTCCTGGATCACTGGAATTAAAGACCAGTACAAGGCGCGCGCCCTGCCGACAGCATTGCCGGTTGCCTCAGACACACCAGCGTTCAAGATCCTTTGAGAACTGCCGAATGACCACAGATGGACCAGATTCGTGAACCTCTATGCCGCACCGGCTGAACTGACGTTCGAGGCGATCTCTGAAAGAGATCCGGGTGAGCGCTGGCAGGAGATGTTTCAGCGTCACTGGCCGGCCTATGAGCGATGGTTCCTTTCCGAGGGGATTGAAGCCCGTCAGACTTACCTGGCAGGGTTGCGGGCCTTGCGGAAGTACATGCCTGAACTGGTGCCGGTTTACGAAAAGCTGACCGATCTTGCCGGCGGCGGCGATCTTGCCGCCCGTTTTCTCAGCTTCTATTGTCCCCCGCCCTATCTGTCAGGTTGCTCGCAGGCCGTGTGGCCCGGTGACGAGCCCATGCTGGTTCGAAATTACGACTATGCGCCTGAGTTGAGCGACGGCGTCATCCTCTCAAGCCGATGGAACGAGCGTTGGGTGAGCGGCATCTCCGACGGGTTGTTCGGACTGGTTGACGGCATGAACGATACCGGACTGGCGGTCTCGCTTACATTCGGTGGGCGGACCATCGTCGGCGACGGGTTCGGGGTGCCGTTGATCTTGCGCTATGTTCTTGAATTCTGCCGGACCACCGAAGAAGCCTCCGAGGCGTTGAAACGAATCCCCTGCCACATGGCCTATAACGTCACCGTGGTCGACCGCGATGGCCGGCACCTGACGGCCTATCTGTCGCCGGACCGGGGCACCGTGATCAGCGATGCCCGGGTTGCCACCAACCATCAGGAACAGGTCGAGTGGCACAAGCACGCGCGCGCGACGGCCACTGTCGAACGGGAACGGTTCCTGCTCCAACGCCTGACACTGCACGACGAACCGGCGGACCGGTTCATCGGCGCCTTCCTGAAACCGCCGCTTTATTCGACCGCTTTCGACCGGGGATTTGGAACACTCTACACATCGGTCTACTGGCCGGCGCGCGGCATAATCGAATACCGCTGGCCAGGAGAAACCTGGCGACACGACGTCGATCGGTTGGATCAAGGCATCCGGAGAATCCGTTATCCTGCAGCCAGCTCCGCTTGGCCGCAAACCTGAGACCCTGAATGAACTACATCTTCACCCTCCTGAATGATCCTGTCGCCTGGGCAGCACTTGCAACCCTGATCGCCATGGAAGTCGTGCTCGGCATCGACAATCTGATTTTCATCGCCCTGCTCACAAACAAGCTGCCACAGGAACTGCGGTCCAAGGCAAGACGGTTGGGGATCGGCTGTGCCCTGGTACTCAGGCTGGTATTGCTCGGGACTGTGGCGTTCATCGTCAAGCTGACCACACCTGTGGTCGAATTTCTGGATTTCGCCCTGTCTTGGAAGGACATCATCCTGATTGCCGGCGGCCTGTTTCTGGTCTGGAAGGCAACGCGGGAAATTCATCACATCGTCGATCCCGATCCGGCACCGACGCTCTACAAGATACCGACCGCGGCATTGGGCTTTTCTGCAGCGATATTTCAGATTTTGCTGCTTGATCTGGTGTTTTCCGTCGACAGCATCATCACAGCGGTCGGAATGACACCTCATGTGCCGATTATGGTGGTCGCCGTTGTCATTGCTGTTCTCGTGATGTTGTTTGCCGCCGACCCTCTGGCCAATTTTATCAACAAGAACCCGACCATCGTCATGCTGGCCCTTGGCTTTCTGCTGTTGATCGGGTCGACCCTCATCGCGGACGGATTCGGTGTCCACATTCCACGGGGCTACATTTACGCCGCCATGACATTCTCTGCGGCGGTCGAAACCCTGAACATGTTCTCGCGACGTGCCGCACAGCGACTCGCCGCCGAGAATCGAGCGGGCCCGACACCGCCCCCCGCCGGCAACCAGGATTGAAGGTTCCCCCGGATGCCAGTTCCGGTGACCTCGAAGCAGGCCGGTGTGGCATGCCCAATCGCCAAGCAATCGAATTGAAGTTGGGTTAAGCTGGCAGGGATGTCCGACCCAAACAGCGTTCCACAATCCCCAAACGGCAGTGTCAGCAAGGCGGCCTCCCTGGCGCCTGTTGCCCCGCTGCTGCTCAGTGTTGCCATCCTCCTGCTGGGCAATGGCCTGCAGGGGACCCTGCTTCCGGTTCGAGCCCAGCTTGAAGACTTTTCGTCCGTCAACATCGGCATCATGGGGTCGGCTTATTTTCTGGGCTTTGCCGTCGGTTGCCTGCTGGCGCCGCTGGCCATACGGCGGGTCGGCCATATCCGCACGTTTACCGCCCTTGTTTCCGTGGCATCGACCCTATCGCTGCTGCATGCCCTGATTGTACTGCCGGCACCCTGGTGGCTGTTTCGCGCGCTCACCGGGTTCTGCTTTGCAGGTCTCTACATGATCATCGAAAGCTGGTTGATGGAGAAGTCCACCAACCAGACCAGGGGCTTTGTCTTTTCCGTCTACACGGTCATCAACCTCACCGTCATCACCCTGGGCCAGCTTCTGCTCGTGACCGAACACCCCTCGAACTTTCATCTGTTCGCCCTGGCATCCGTTCTGGTCTCGATTGCGGCGGTTCCGATCGCATTGACCAAAGCCGCCGCGCCCGCACCGCCAAAGTCGGTCCGCATCCGCCCCCTGCATCTGCTGAAAATTTCGCCGGTTGGAGTCGTAGGTTGCTTTGCCGTAGGGCTGGCCAACGGTTCGTTCTGGTCGCTGGCACCGGTTTTTGCGCAACGCGAAGCCGGCGACGTCACCGTCGTTGCCGTTTTCATGAGCCTCACCGTGATCGCCGGCGCGGTCGGTCAATGGCCGATCGGGATCGCGTCTGATCGCTATGACCGGCGCCTGGTCATCATTGTTGCGTGTTTTGCGGCTGCAGTGTCGGGCGTCGCCCTGACAATGGCGGCGCGCCTCTGGCTGCCCGATCTGGCGGTGTTCGCCTGTGCGGTCGGTTTTGGGTTCTTCGCTTTTCCGATCTACTCGCTTTGCGCCGCCCACACCAACGACCATATTGAAGCCGGCGGCTTCGTCGAAGCGGCAAGCGGCCTGCTTCTGGTGTTCTCCGCCGGTGCCGTCATCGGACCGATTGCCGCTTCAGCTGTCATGCAGAACTTTGGAGTTGCCTCGCTGTTCGGCTACACAGCCGCGATACATGTGTGTCTGGCTGCATATGCGCTGTACAGAATTCGCCAACGCGAGGCACCGCCTGCAGAAAACAGAGAGGACTTTGCAGATTCGATCAGGGTACTGCAGACCGTGTCCCCCATAGACCCGTTGACGGACACGGGTGCAGACATAAAAGAAGAAACCCCGTCCCCGAAGTAGAAGCGAAGACTTGTGCCGGCAGCCTGTCTCCGTCTCGGGGGGGCTGGCTGCCGAACTCCGGTTCAAACCGCCCTATGGCCCGGACACGCCGCAACCAAGGTCGCGCAGGAGGCCATCGTTCAAGCCGTAAACCCAGCCATGAATGTTGAGTTGCTTGCCGTTCTTCCAGGCGGACTGGATGATCGGCGTGCGCGACACACTGGCGACCTGGGCCATGATGTTCAACTCGCACAACCGGTCGAGGCGGGCCCGGTCGTCCGTCAATTTCGCCAACTGTCCGTCATGCGCCTCCGCGATATCGCGGATCGGTTGGAGCCAATGATCGATAACGCCACGCCGCTGTCCATCCAGTGCCGCTTCGACACCACCACAGCCGTAGTGGCCGCAAACGATGATGTGTTTAACCTCGAGCGCGTCGACCGCATATTCGAGGACCGAAAGAAGGTTCATGTCCCCACTGTGGGCAATGTTTGCAACATTGCGGTGAACGAAGACCTCACCCGGCGCCAGACCGGTAATAACGTTTGCCGGAACCCGGCTGTCGGAGCACCCGATCCATAGAAACTCCGGCCGCTGCAGAGCCGTCAATCTGCGAAAATACTCTGGATCTTCCTCGCGTTTTCCGCGGGCCCACCGAACATTGTGATCCAGCAGTTCGCTGAGCGGTGTGTCACTGTGGTCCGAAGGCGCCATTGAGGGATCTCCCAATCTGTGCAAAGCCACCCTTTCCGGATGCACTTTGAGGTTGATCGATGGATGTTATCGTCCAATTGACGTCTTCGTCTCCTCTATTATCGCCGCTCGACCCCGACAGATCCCAGTTTCTGCAAACGTCGTCCGCAACGCCCATCCAGCGGGCAGTCCCACCGGCGTTTAGAGTGGCGAATGCCCTAATTTGACTGAGGCTTTGTGGCGAGCCGCGTTCGAACTGAGCTGGAGGACGTGTTTTCCGTTTGCGACGAGAGCCTGGATGGGCACCAGGCCCACCTTTAGAGCTTGTACCCGTTGATTGTCTTGTCTATTTCATTACGCGGGAACCAATCAGCACGATACCTGTTGCCTGCAAACCCAGTAAGCTGCATGACCCTGTTGAAGCCTTCCCGGCCTCGCAAAGTTTGAATTCAATCAGGAGCCCAATATGACTCTCACGTTGCCCGACCTGCCCTATGCCCACGATGCCTTGAACCCCTACATGTCGACCGAAACGTTGGAGTTTCACCACGACAAGCATCACAATGCCTATGTAACCAAGGCCAATGAACTGCTTGAAGGCAACGACCTTCAAGGCAAGTCGATCGAGGAGATTGTACGCGGCTCACATTCCGTCAACAATGCGCTCTTCAACAATGCAGCCCAGCACTACAATCACCTGCACTTCTGGCAATGGATGAAGCCAGGCGGCGGTGGCAGCATTCCCTCTGCCTTGGAAAACCAGATAAAACAGGATCTTGGTTCGACGGACAGCTTCCGGAGTGCTTTTGTCGCCGCAGGCATGGGCCAGTTCGGGTCCGGATGGTGCTGGCTTGTCATGAAAGGCGGCCGCCTCGACATCATGGCAACGCCCAACGGCGAAAACCCGCTGGTGCATGACGCCACGCCCCTGCTCGGGTGCGACGTCTGGGAGCACTCCTACTACATTGACCACCGCAACAACCGGAAGGCCTACCTCGAGGCGTTCCTCGACAACCTGGTCAACTGGGAATACGTCTCAGAGCTCTACGACGGAGCGTCCTGAACCGGTCTTGTCGTTGAAATTTGACCAAGCCGGATGAGCAGCCGTGAACACCGCTTTTGCTCATCCGGATTTCTCTCATAGAGAATGATCAGGATGGATGCTGCGCCGGAAATCAACTTCGACTCTTTGAGTTGGTTTTGGTGTGAGGTCGGCGGCGCACAGCAGAAGTGCCCTGAACCGATTGCCTGGCTTTTTGCAAGCGCCAGATACTCGGGGGAGATTTGGTAGGCTGTACAGGGATCGAACCTGTGACCCGCTGATTAAGAGACCGCCCGATTTCCTTGAGTCCATTGGTGTCTTTTGTAAACCGTTCTGGGTTTACCCCGACGACAAATCAATGACTTATCAGCAAACTGTAAACCACGCGTACAGCGCCATCGGCGTCACCGCTAAGTCATTGAAAAAATTGGCAGCGGGATAGAGACTTGAATTCCCGACACGCGGATTATGATATGTCTGTTTAGATCGTGGAATCAAAAGATTAGGCAAAATTCCAGTGTAAACCTCGATGCAAATATCAATCACTTAGCACTGTAACTGTAAAACTTTTGCAGCGAAGCCTGTCAAACGTCAGCAGTTTTTATTCCAGTGGAGTTCGACTCCCACCTTTGAAAAATTCGATGAACTGAAACGTACCGTCAGCCAGTGCGACGGAGACGGTTCCTCCCGGATAGATTCCGCATATACGAACGACGTCCTGTTCCGAACTCCACACTACAGTATCAAATCCGTCCGCACCCTCCTTACCCGTGTAAATGAACGATATCACCTGCTTCTCATAACCCGTGACTAGCGCAAATGCTGACGACTCTCCATTGAACAATCCCGGCTGATCATCGTTGTCGTCATCACGCCAGACACCGGCAAATTGTTGCAGATTGCCAGTTGCAACGTCGTATCTAAGGGTGTTGTCACTTTCTACGTCTATAAGCCACGAGCCATCCGAAAGGATTGTTTGGGGTTGTCGTCTGAGCAGTGAGACAAGATCAATTTTGAAATCGAAATCAAACATATGCTGTGGCACGGTCGGATTTCCGTTTCGCCACAGCGTTAGGTCCCCCCTGCTTGTGCAATAGAGGTGTTGTCCCTTTCCGTTGGAAATGTGCATCGCCATTTCCCAGTTCTTCGTGCTCGCAGGAAATATGCGGTAGTGGCCGTCCCGAGTTGTCAGGATGAAGTGGAAATCCGTCCAGGCAAATACTCGGCAATCGTCGAGACTGAGTGCGCCTCGAACCGGGGTACCATCAATTTCCAGCTGCAAAATCTTATCACCGCTTGGGTATTCCCAAACACAGAGACAACCGTCTACACCGAACGAGAGGACCTCGTTTTGACTACAGGCGAATACTCCACTCACGCCTTTCTCGTGATGGTGAACCTCCAAAATTTTTTCACCGGATAGACCATTCCAGATCATTATGCTTCCGTCGTCCGACCAGGATGCGATGTTAAGGTCGGGCATTACAGCAGCACCAAGGACCCATGACTTATGCCCGGTGAAGGATGCCACGGTTTTGCCATTAGTATGATCCCAGAGTCTCAGTGTGGTGTCTCTGGACCAAGAAAGGAGCCTACCGTCGGGTAGAAAAAGAAGGCCCTCAACGCTGTCTGAATGCCCTCGCAGATAATGTGTCGGCTCAGTACCGGCGTTCAGACTCGGACGAAACCTATCATTCAACCAGCGCCTACCACGGGCCAATGCCGATTGTTCATTGGATTTACTCCACAGCAAGATCTCCTGCTCTTTTGACCAAGATGCCACCGTGCCTCCATGTCCAAGCAAAATCCTGGAGGTTGAAGCATCACTGTTGACCAGGGTTTTCTGTAGGAAGGGCCTCGAACCCGTCCATTTCAGAATTTCACCGTTAACCGACCATGTCACAAAGGAATCTTCATCGACTACGATATAGTCTTCGGTGAAATGAGCCCTCCCCAGAACTTCCCGAATCGCTATGGTTTTTCCTGTTTCTACAATGAACAAGTGTCCGTCCCAAGTTGAAAGCAACGCCTTGTTCTCTCCAAAAAGTTGAACCGTCTTGACGTCGATTGACACTGGGCTGGCTACCCGCTGTCCGGATATTGTATCGTTCGTCCAGATCCAGACTGCGCCGGAATCATGAATCGATAGGACAGTCCCATTTGCGAGAACACAGGCATCAATAGGCATAGATTTTGGCGAAGAGCTTGAAGACGCGTTCTCAAGTTCGCGAAGGTTCCAGGTTAAAACATGGGAGTCATACTCGGACCATGTCACAATCCGATTGGCGTCAATTTCCATAATACCTGAAACACCGGACGAATGTGCCGTGAAGGTTGCAATCAAGTCTCCATTGGTTTCGTCCCAGAGGTGGACGGATCCGTCAGTTGCCCATGAAATTATCCTGCCCGTTCCGACAACCAACACGCCAGTGATGGTTGATTCATGACCCATCAAAACGACGCAATCACGAACTTCAACGTTATCCAAGACGTTGGATTCCTGGTGTTTCATCGTTTTTAGATGCCAGATGCGCAGGGTGTTATCTTTGGACCAGGTAAGAATGACGTTTGGCCGCAACTTCATCGCGCCGAGTACTGGTCGGGTATGGCCCTCAAGGCGTCCTGCCTTGTAGAGCACTCCTCTATCAACCCTCCAGACATCAACATCTTTGACCACGATTTCCCAGGTTGCAAACACCTCCGGCCCCAGAGAGAGCACGCCGGCAATTTCCGTCCCGGGCAAGTCGGAAGAAGTAGACCAGATGGTTTCTGTCTTATCGTCTTCAATATTGATGAATCCAACACGCTCTGGCGACCACTGGAAAAATGCGTCTTTGGCAATCCGGAGAAGGCGCTGTTTCGTTTGTCCCGCAAACCCGGGAAGGGTTGTTGAGTGTAGGGTTTTCAGTTGCAGGATTTTCTGGCAGTGATCAAAAATGATCACAATCCGGTCCGCAGACAACATCTCCAACGATTGGACGGGAAAGCCTTGACTTTCAATAACAATGTGTTCACTTGACTCAAAGTCCCAAGCGATGACCTCTCCATCCCCGGACCAGAAGATCAGTTTTCCGTCTCCCGCCAGAATCGCACCGCCGATCGTGCTATGATGTATGGAAAAACTTTTCCAGATCGTTGCGTCCGGGAGATTCCAGGCAACTAATATCCCGTCTTCAGCCCAAGTGATGATCCGATGTTCGTTTGCGGCAATCACTCCAACGACGGGGGCATCGTGGCCGACAAGCCGTATTTTTTCAGAACACGTCTTAAGATCCCAGACAATTGGGTCAGCATTATCCGACCAAGAGATTGCCAAGGTGTCATGCAATTTCAAGACACCGCGGACTGGACCTGCCGTCAATAGCACGTGCTCAAATGCGAACTCACGACTTGTCCTGCTTTGCAACCGTACCCATTGCTCCCCAGCGACGAAGTCCATCCCCGCCGATTTGATGCGCTCATATCGAGATTGTTCGTTTGCGATCTGCGCAAGTATCCGCCGCTTCGGCCAGAACGGGACCCGAGAGTCGATTAGATGCTGGTGCGACCTTAGGAACTCCGCCCAATCTGAGATTGATCGTGCAGACGGTGTGCCGCTTGCCCGTTTGTAATCCTGGATCAGGTCGGCAAGTGCATTGTGCTCACATTTAGCTGCGACAAATCCAAAATCCGTCAGCGTAGCCGTCAGTTCCTGCCATAATTCCGCCTGTCTTTGTTGGAATGGCAATTCCATCAGGCTGCGTTGAGACCAGGACCGGCTTGACGTGCCCGAATTATTGTCGCCGGAAAAAAATTGGGAGAGCGCCTCGTGCCGCCCTCGTTTTTCATCTTCGGATAAAAACATTGACTCAACCACAAGCTCGAACTGCTCGTGGTAGAAATTCATCAACACGGTTCCATCCACGTCGCGTTCCACCAGATACGGATCAAGTGCATGTCGAAGCCGCGCCCAGACAGCTTCCGGAATTTTGGGGACATCGTCTGGTCCGGAGGGAAGATCGAAGAATGCCTGCTCTCGAAGTGTGGCCATGTAGACGTCATCAGCGCCTAGCAAAGCCAACAATTCGTCCTCGCTAAGCCCGAACCGTGACGCGCGTATGAGACCCATCAGTCGCGATACGAGGTGAAGGCCAAAAGCCTTGGGCTCGGTCAGCTCCCCAAGAAACTGTTGGATCAGAGCAGGTATGCCGGGCTCGAGAATTGGTGTTTGTTCGTAGGATCGCCACTTGCGCGCGAATTGTGCGACAATTTGTAGGTATAGCGGCGAGCCGCTGTGCTGGAACTGACCCAGAATATAGTCGAACTGTGCGGGCTGGAGTGTCCGGCCCATTGCGGTGAGCCTTCTTTCAACTAGCTGGTGACCATCTTCCTTGGGAAGTTTCTCAAGAGCAATGTGGGAAACAGGATCTGCTGGTTCAGTGCCGTGATAGGGAGCAACGTCGGGCGTAAATGAGAGAAGCAAATGTGCGCCTGAGGGAGGTTCAACCAACAGTCGACTAACTGGTCCTTCGACAATTCGATCGAGACAATCAATTATCACGATAACTTGGACATGTTCAGACGCAGAACGAAGTCGGTCGAAAAAGAACGTTATGAACTGGCTGAAATTTTCCAGCGGCGGTTCATCTTCATGCGACGCATCGGGTTCCAATTCACGGCAGAGCGCCCGCAACAAGTAAGACAGATTTCTGGAGGAAGAAGTGGCTCCGACGTATCGCGCAAAAACTATTGCTTTTGGGAACCACGATACCGCACGGGTTTCGATCTGTGCCATGAGTGCGGTCTTGCCAGATCCGCTAGTACCCGTCAGCGTGAGAGACCTCTGCGCAGGATGCGAGAGGTAACGCCTTACCAGGTCCAGTTCCATATCTCGGCCTACGAACACCTCTCGATGGCCTTCGGCAAAACGGGCGTGTGCCGCGCCCTCATCGAAGGAATCATGAAGAGCATCGTACTCATCCATGCGTGTACGAATTATATGTTCCAGACGACTTCGGATGCCGTCACAAAAGGCATCAATGTAAGTGGTGGCAGGTATGGTCGGACCTGATTCGATCTCGTACCGATAAATGTTTCGCTCGTCCAACTTATCGGCAACGCGAGTCTTCAGTGCCCTTACCCGCGCCGCTTTTTCTGGAATCTGCATTCCAACCTCATCAACGTCGAGCATCTCAGAAGGAATATCGGCTACATCACACTTGATCGTGCGGAATGCAGCAACTGCAGATTTTCCCGCCTCAGGAGTGTTCAACACACCATCGATGATTTCCTGTTCCGTGGCGGACACGACGTATTTGTCAAGTTCAGGACCGGAGATCCCACTGGCCAAGGCTGCTTCATTCAGCAATCTGTGTAACGGGAGCTCAACTTCCAAACTCCAGTTGCTGTCGTCAATGTATCGTCCATCTCTAGGTTGCAGCACCCACATTGGCGGCACGGCATTCCTGTCCATACGGTACCACCGACAAATCAGATCGATGTCCTCTGGACCAGGTACATTCTGTTTGATCAAAACAAATTCTTCGACTGGAATTGCAGTCGGAAGTGGGCACCAACCATACCGATCACCAACAAGGGCGAGGAAACTGGGGCGGGGAGAGAGTTGTTGGCAGCGTGCGATTTCCTGTCGACAGATCTCGATCGCGAGTTGCTCATGGGCGGCAGCACCGCTGATCCCCCAACGGAGATCAATAATAACGAAGTTCCAACCTTGCGAGTGACACATCTGCTTCAACGCAGGGAACACCTGCCGTTGCAATGCGTCACGTTCCTGCACAAAGTCGCTAAATGTCGAACTTACAAAAATCCGAATTGTGCGGCTTTCTGTGGTCATCGAACTCAACCCTGATTGGACTAAACGATCAACAAATCAATACCTGCGGAGGTTGGCAGAAGACAATTTGAAAGACCCTAAATGAAGTAAAATGCAGCGGCTACACAGCAGGCCAATGCCCCTATCCACCAAAGGTAGCCAAGTTTATTTGACGAGTTCAAAACAGATTTGGAAGTGGTGCCAGACACATTTGAAGCTCCCGGGTCGGTTGATTTGGAATCATCTAAACCAAGTTCCGCGGCCAGAGCGCCGGCCACCAAGGGATACACTTGGAGATCCTTTTCTTCTGCGTAGGCATTCAATCGATTTACAAGTGTCATGTCCACGTTTGGAACGTCATACGGCACCAACCCTTGCTCCTGTAAAGACAGGGCATGAAACATCATCGATTTTCGCTCGTCAGCGTTCGCGGACAACACCCTTCTCATTGACGCTTCGATAACACGAATTTGCACGGCCTCTCCACCAAGTCGTTGTAGTTCGTTGACGATGTTAGTTGGCAATCCATTTTCCTGCGAGGGGCCATCAGGCGGCGTTTCGTGTTGCTCTTCGGGTGCCGCGTCTTGTGATCTCATAAACACATCCGCCAGGACTTCTTCGATGCCTTCCACATCGGGAACTCCGTCGCTCAATTTGTAGTGATGCGTTTGCTTGCCATCTGCCCGTTTGACAATGGTTGGATCCGCTTGCTGCTTTTTCAAACTGCGGACATAGTGTTCCCGAGCTCTTTCTTCATTACCAAGATCACGAAAAGACTCTGCAAGCATTTCGTGGACATCAAGCGCTCGCTGATCATCCGCCCCGAATTGAATCTCCATAAACGTCAGCGCTTTAGTCAGGAGATCGACGGCTTCGTCATTCCGACCCTGCCCATAGCGGATTTGACCAAGATTAAAATTAGCTCGGCAGATAGCTTCTTCTGGTGCGTTAGGGTTTTGTTCAATCAAGCTCTGTGCCTGCATTGCAGTGCGTTCGGCTGACACCAGATCATCTGTCATCATGTACGCTGTACAAAGATTCAGAACAAACATCTCATCATTTGCAATGACGGTGCCATTAAGGCTTGTGTCCACCGACACAATGTCTTCCCAATGAGCGATGGCCCCGGCGTGATCGCCAACGCCCATCGACATATCGCCCAGTATTTGTTTTGTCTGCGAGTAAACATCGACAGCATCCTCGTAAATCGGAGACGCACCCTTCAAAGCCTCGTCGGCTAATTCAGCTATCTTAATCAGTGGATTTGCCTGACTGTCGCCGTTGTCCGCCTGACCTGCTCCAGGTGTTATTTTGTAAAGAAGGTAATTTGCTGTCACCGCTTGTGATACTTGCCCCGCCCGTTCCAGACAATCGGCGAGCATTCCCAGGACATCCGTGTGCATGTCCGAAACTCCGTCCTGGCGCATCAGAATTGAAAATGCGATCTCAAGATCGGGAATAGCTTCAGCAAATTTTTGCTCGGAGTATAAGGCGGCGCCCTGCCTGACCGAGACCTTCAAGAGATCTTCAACCTGCGTGCCGCCGTCGGTACTGGCTGCATCCAACAATCGTTGGTTAACTTTGTCGCTAAACCCCTCTACGTCGAGCAGTTTGAACTTCATGTCTCCACCTCTATTCTCAATCTGCAGTGAACCAATGGGGTATGACGAGACAAAGGAGACGTCTTGGCGCGTGGAGATTGCGATTATTTTTTGGTTATTCCCCCAGGAACTGCAGCACAGTCAAACTTGCCGAATGCCATTAAGTTTCGCACAATGGACTTACTTCGTACAGTTCATAGGTTTGGCCGGCTGCCCGGCCGGATGTCCGTATACGCTGATGGATTTTGCGGCGGCGTACAATCAGAGCGTAGTTTCTCCAACACATGCCCAGCACAAACGGGAGAGTATTGGTCCGGATTTGGCACTTCGTAGGCCGGCGATTTCACTACTGTTCACCCACTGACAACGGACGTTTGAGTGCG
>JAJFHC010000204.1 GCA_021775835.1 Hyphomicrobiales bacterium
GATAGAGGCGCGAACGTATTGCTGGTGGAAGGATTGCAAGTCGGTTCCCGTGTTGTTGTGCGTTTTGAAGATGGCACCCGACGGCCATACGAATGTGTTCGTGTCGATGCGACGGCAGCAGGTCTGAAAGCAATTGATGACGACTCTCGCTACGCGGGCGTTGCGTAAGACTTGCCATTTACAAGAGAATCAAAACCCCATCCCGTAAGGGGCTGCGTCTGGCACTATTGGGAAGGTTTGAACCAGCGCCATCGACCTGTACACGCAACATTGTTTATATGTAACGGTTCAGACTTGATCTGTCATATAAAGTCTGAACTTCTACACATTAAGATGAATGTCCACATAACCTAACACATCAAAAATTTCGCTATCCGTGGACAACTCATTCGGCCGATGCCAAAATCCTATGAGATCACCGCTCGGTGAAAGCTGAATCCAGAGACCGGTATACCGGCTTCAATAAGTAGCGCGTCAGGGATTTTGCTCCTGTGACAATCTCCGCATTCACGACCATGCCCGGCAGGACCTGATGAGCTTCCTGTTCAAGCCCGACATAGCTGCGGCTGAGACCAATCACCGCCTTGTAGTAGGGTTCGCCCTTTTCGGTGCGGAAGGTTGACGCTGAAATCTTGCGCACCTCGCCGTCAATGCCGCCAAATCGTGCCGGGTCGTAGGTCGTTACCTTGACTTCTGCCGGGTCGCCGACTTTGACATGCCCGATATCCTTGGGCTGGACATGAACCTCTGCGATGAGTTCGTGATCCATCGGCACGACCTGCGCCACGAGTCCGCCCGGCTTGATCACCTCACCGACTGCCTTGGGAACCAGTTCCTGTAGGATGCCGGTGATCGGCGCGCGAACCAGCAGACGGGCCACACGGTCTTCGTGTTTGCCCAGGCTCTCTGCTAACTCAGAATACTCGCCGCTGACACGCGTGCGTTCTTCGGTCATTTTCTTGCGATACTCGGTATCCAACTCAAGCAGCTGAATTCTCGCCTCGTTGAGGGCTTCCTGGGCTGTCTTGAGTTGCCCCTTGAGCGAAAGACTCTCGCCCTGGGCGCGTTCATGGAGCCGTTTTGATTCAAGATACACAGCCTTCGACGTCAGGCCTTCCGCCATCAACCCCTGCTTGATCTTGAGCTGTTCGGCCTGAATTCTTGCCTGATTATTGATGTTTTCAAGCTGCTCGGCATAGGAAGCCACCTCGCCGTCACGGGTCTCCACACGGGAAACAAGGGTCTGGCGTTCGGCTTCGCGCTGGTTACGGATCGCCTCGAGCGCCGTCACCTGTTCACTCACCAGGTGCGCATAGTCCTTCTGCCATTTCGAAAAATCCGGTTTGCGATCATCGATCAGAGCGGAAAGTCGTTCTTTCTGTATCGCCAGATTGGCCGCCCGCACCTTGACCTGCCCTAAATCGGACTGCGCCGCGATCGGCTGAAGTCTGATGAGCGGTGCACCCTTTTCGACGATTTCGCCCTCGGAAACCACGATGCCGGCGACCAGCCCGCCTTCGAGATGCTGGACCAGTTGGATCGATCCGGAAGGCTTGACCTGTCCCGGAGCGATCGTCAGTTCTCGAATCTGGGTAACCGATGCCCAGATGACACAGGCGGTAACGAAACCGCTGCAAATCAAAAGCAATGCCTTGGATATGTTGGGCGCACGGCCTTCTTCCAGAACCAGGGGCAAAGTCAGGCGTTTGGAGGGGACGCTACTTCTTCTCGTAGCTTGTTTCTGACCGTCACTCATACAAAACTCCATACGCTACTATGCACACCCCTGAGCCCATACTAGCTCATACCACTTACGATTTCGTTTACTCTGAATGGAACGTCACTGACTTCCGTAGAATTTTACGGATCAGGTGCAGCCGGGCGCCAACCAACAAACGTTCCAAATTAGGACCGGTTGACCGCCAAACGAGCGTCGTATCAGGCAGCCGATTTCATGATCAGCGGCAAGACCTGCTCAGGCGTTCCATCATGAACGATGGCACCGTGTTCGAAGTAGATCACCCGGTCGGCAAGTTTCATGTGGCTTGGCCTGTGAGTCGTCATGATGACGGTCGATTTTCCGCGCAGCTTGTGAAGTTTTTTTACCAGGGCCCGGTCTCCCGCTTGGTCCAGATTGTTGGCCGGTTCGTCAAGGAGATAGACGGACGCCTTTTTCACATAGGCGCGGGTCAACATCAGGCGCTGCTTGAGACCGTCCGGCATCATCCGTTGAAACTCGTTTGTCAGCCTTGTGGAACGGCCTTCAGGCAAGGCTCCCTCGTAATGCTGCATACCGGCCTCACCACCGGCCACGGCAATATCCCGGTCACTCGCCGTGGGATGTGAAAGGCGGACGTTTTGGTCCACTGTGCCGTAGAAAAATGTAATCATTTGAGGCACATAAGCAATCGTGTGGCGAAGTTCACCGACATCGAGCTGGCGCAGGTCAAGGCCATCGATCTGAACCGCACCAGCTTGCGGCGCGTAAAGGCCCGATATCACTTTCAAGAGGGTCGACTTGCCGGCTCCGCTGGGGCCGGTGACGGCGACGATCTGGCCCGGCGGAATGTTCAGGGAGACACCCATCAAGGCCGGTTCGGACCTGGGCGAATACCGGAAGCCGACCCGGGTCAGAGAGATGGCACCATCGAACGTGCGGTAAAAGGACGGCAATTGACCTGGTTCGCGCTCGAGCTGCAGGCGCATCAGCTGGTTTACCTGCCGGAAACTCTGAATCACCTGGCTGAGACGGTTGAGGCTCAGGAAGGCTGCCTGGACCGGAGCCAGGACCCGCCAGACCAGAGCCATGACGGCAATCAACGCACCGATTGTCATGTCGCCCGACATGACGCGCAAAGTACCGACGCCAAGCGTCGCCACACCGGCACTCATCACGAGGGACTGGGCGACGGTCTGGATCAAGTGACTGAACTGCTGAGATTTGAGGTTTCGCGAAATCGAATCGGCCGCCAGATCCTTGTAACGGTCAAGCCAGATGTCCGACGCTCCGGCCTCCCGGATCGCGCGGTGCTTGGCCGCCATTTCAATCAGGAAGTTCTGCATCCGCGAGCGCGCCTCGCCGGTGGCCGTAACGTTCAACTTTGTCAGCGGGACCGTCAAGGCCGCCATGATAGCGAATATGACAACCAGACTGACAGGCACCCAGGCCACGGCGCCGCCAAAGACGATTATGGCCGATAGAAAAACCACCATGAAGGGCAGATCGAGAACAGCACTTGCCATCGTGCCGGTAAAGATGTCGCGAATGCCCTCAAACTGCTTGAGACGCGTGATCTGAGATCCGATTGCGGCACGTTCGGACATGGCGATGGGCAAGTGGAGGATCTGCTGGAAGGCCGCCGCGCTGAGCAGTGAATCGCAGCGGGCGCCGACATAGGCAAGCGCGCGGGCACGAACGGCTCTCAAGGCTAGTTCCGCCACCACCACAATCAACACGCCGCCGAGAAAATAGAGCAGTATGTCCGGAGAGCGGGTGCCGATGACCTTGTCATAGACATTCATGACATAGATGGGGATGGCCAGCGCGAACAGATTGACAAAAAAGGTAATGGCCAGCAACACCACTGCCAGGCGCCTGAATTTTCGCGCAAGCACAAAGAGATAACCGTGCTTCAGAATGTTCTTCTGGCTCTTCTCGATATCGATCTCAGACACGATATAGAGTTTGCCGGTGTACTTTCCGGGATCGATGTTGCGGAATTCATGGGTTTCGGAGTCGAATATGTGAAGCTCGTCGCCAACCCTCTCGAGTGCGACGAAAACTGCCCCGCTCGAAGTTTGGAACAGGCAGGGGAGCGCGTCGTCATGCACCTCTGCAAGAGCCAGCTTCTTGTAAACCGTGTCGTAGTTCACCCGTGCCAGAAAGGCGCGAAGTTCATCGAGTGTGTCAATCTCGTCGAAGTGCGGCAGCGCCTCAAGCAGGTGCCGCCCCTCGCCTCGCCATCCCAGAGCCGCAAGCAACGGGTGAACGCAGGCGCCGGGACCAGTGCCTTCGTCGATTTCATGCAGCTTCTCGCTGCCAAACACATCATTAAGCTTTTGATATTGCTCATGAACGGCGTTTGCCGCCGAATTCCCTTCGGCAGCAGCCGAGTCGCTCAGTTGTGAAACTTCCTTCATGCGGACACGCCTGTGTCGTTGCGCGGCTCCGCGGGCGGAGGCAGATCCCGCGCCGATGAAGGATCAAGTTGCAAGACGCCATCAGCGAGGACGTACACCCGATCGGCAAGCTTGATAAACGAGGGGCGCAATGAAACGATGACGATGGTCATGTCGCCGCGAAGCTTATCCAGGCCTTCACGCAGCAATCGGTCACCGCGGGCGTCGAGAGAGCCGTTGGCTTCGTCAAAAATGAGAACCTTGGGCTTTTGAGCGAGCGCCCGGGCAATCACGATCCGCTGCATCAGCCCTGCAGGCAGCTCTTCCGTAATACCTTCACTGATTGGCGTGTCATAACCTTCAGGCAACCTGTGAATGTCGGTTTCGAGGCCGATCAGCTGTGCCGCCTCACGGGCAGCATCGATCGCCTCGCCGGTTCGAAACATGGTTATGTTCTGCAAAATCGTGCCCTGAAACATTGACGACGTCTGGGGCACATAGGCCACCCAATCGGACAGGGCCTTTTTCCACGGACCGCATACATCGTAGCCGTCGATCCGCACATCGCCCTCGCCCGGTTCGAT
>JAJFHC010000205.1 GCA_021775835.1 Hyphomicrobiales bacterium
GCTGCGACGTATTGAGTTCCAAAGAAGCGCGGCTGAAATTGCACAATCGCGCCGCGCACTCGAACGCCACGAGAGATGCTGTCGAAGGCATTCGATAACGGCGACGCCTCATATCAATTCCGATATAGCATTTCTGACAAAATGATAGTTTCGTAAGAACCTCAATCACGTCACACTATGCCGTATTCGATAACCACGGGCAAACTGTCATGACACCTATTCTTTCACTCTGGGCGACACCCCGGTCGACTTCGACTGCTTTCGAATGGATGATGCGGCAGCGTGGCGATTTTGCCTGCCGGCACGAACCTTTCGGCGAGGCCTGGTATCAAGGCGAGGACCTGCGCTGGCCGCGTGCGACCGACGACACCAAACGCACACCAGGGATCACTTTTGCCTCAGTCTGGAGCGGTCTTCGCGCGGCGGCGGACCAGGGTCCGGTTTTCATCAAGGACTTTCCCCATCATGTGAAACACATGTGGGACGACGTATTTCTTGACGACTTCACCCACAGTTTCCTGATCCGCGACCCGGCAAAGGTGCTCACCTCAATGTTCAAGCATTGGGAAAATTTTGAACTCGTGGAAACCGGCTTTGTCGAGCAACGCGAACTGTTCGACAGGATTACAGAGCGCGAAGGTTCAACGCCTCCCGTGATCGATTCGGACGACCTGCTCGAAGCACCGACTGTGGTCGTGGAGGCATATTGCAAAGCCTTGAAAATTCCGTTTCTGGCAGACGCGCTCAGCTGGGAACCCGGCGACCGTGCGGAAGTAAGCTGGTACGATGGTGGATCGTGGCACGACAACCTGCGCGGCAGCGACGGCCTGAAAGCCCAACCACGCCGGTATATCGACATCTCCCAGGCGCCCGATCACGTCAAGCGCATGTACGATATTGTGTTGCCGCATTACGAGACGCTCCATGCGCATCGTCTGTGCGCAAACAGCGATCAACCGACCTGACGACCTTCATGCTGCCGACTATCTGGGGCTCTTGGAACAGGGCCATGCCACAGGTTTCCCTGTGCCGGCAGCCATGGCATAGTCCCGCTCCTGTTCGAAAACCAGCTAACATCGGGACCATTATGTCAGACGTCATATCAACAACCGACGCCACCTTGACCCTCAAGGACGGGGTCGCCACCTTGACCCTCAACCGCGACGGCCTGCGCAATGCGTTGACCGGAACAACACTGGTCGATGACATCGTCAATACGATAACCTGGGCCAACCGGTGCACTGATGTTCGGGTGATCGTTTTGACCGGCGCAGGAAGTGCGTTCTCGGCCGGGGGCAACATCAAGGAGATGCGTGACCGCACAGGCGCCTTTGCGGGTAATGTCGCCGAAGTAGAAGCGATATATCGTGCCGGCATCCAGCGAATGCCGCTCGCGGTTCATGGAGCAGAGGTCCCCATAATCGCTGCCGTAAACGGGGCAGCCATCGGAGCCGGATGTGATCTGGCATGCATGTGCGACATCAGGATCGGCTCAACCGCTGCCGCCTTTGGCGAGACATTTGCAAACCTCGGGATCATTCCCGGAGACGGTGGCGCCTGGTTCCTGCAGCGTCTTGTGGGGTATCAGCGTGCTGCGGAAATGACCATCACAGGCCGGATTGTCAAAGCCGATGAGGCGAAGGACCTGGGGCTGTTGCTTGAAATAACCGAACCAGAAAACCTTCTGGACCGGGCCCAGGAGATCGCCACCCAGATTGCCGCCAAGCCACCCCAGGCCCTGCGTTATACCAAACGCTTGCTCAAACTTGCCCAGCGCATGGAACTGCCGGAGTTTCTGGACATGTGCGCGACGTTCCAGGGCATCTGTCACAACACGGAAGACCACAGCGAAGCGGTCGCGGCATTTCTGGAAAAACGGCCGGCGAAGTTCACCGGCCGCTAACATTAATTCAAAGATGCTGTCGTCAGCTCTGCGGAATCCCGTCGCGGGCTTCGTCGCCCCATAGAGACTTCACTCTTGCATCACGCCCACAACTCCGGCGGTAGAAGGAATAACGCAGCGGATTCTTGTTGTGATAGTCCTGATGGTAATCTTCGGCCGGATAGAATTTCACCTTGTCACGAATTTCGGTGACGATCGGCTTTTTGAGAAGCTTGGAGTCATCAATACTCTTCTTTGAGTTTTCCGCTTTTTTCTTCTGGTCGTCATTCGAAGCGAAAATGGCGGTGAGGTAACTGGTGCCCCTGTCACAAAACTGGCCTCCCGCGTCGGTCGGATCTACCGTGCGCCAGAACGTGTGCAACAGTTGATCGTATGTCACTACCTTCGGGTCGAAAACGATCTTGACCGCCTCGAAATGCCCGGTGTCATCATAGGAGACCTGTTTATATGTCGGGTTATCGGTATGGCCGCCGGCATATCCGGATGTGGTTTCGAGAACGCCGGGGACCTTGTCGAAATCCGATTCAACACACCAGAAACAGCCGCCAGCAAAAATCGCAACATTGCTTTCGCTGTCGGCCGCCTTCACCACGGTCGGCCTCGCGCCCAGTGCAACAACGACAACTGCTGCAAACAACAGCATTCCTCTAAAGTTGACCAACGACATATAAAATCCTCCTAGCCTCGCTCAAGTAAATCGTGTGCCGTCATAGCCCGGATCACGACATCATCCGTGCAACGACTGCGTTAATCCCTTTATAAGCGCTGGCAGACCGATAACCAGTTAAGATCACGAAATTCTGAAGAGTGTTGACCGCCGCGTTTAGCAACTCCATTCTGCAATTCTGATGATCAAGGGACTTCGGCAATCTTGGGGCGCCAGGTCAGAAAATGGGGATGGTGATGAAACTTCTGGTCAACGGCGCAGCGGAGTTCGATGAAGTGCCACTCCTTGGATCTATCAAGGGACAATTTGATGTGGCGTTCGCCCCGGATGGCGAGGCGTTGGCTGAACAACTGCCAGGCGCGGAAGTTCTTTTGGGCTGGAATTTTCGAGGCAAGGAACTCCAGAACAGCTGGCACCTTGCTGATAGCCTGAAGTGGATCCACTGGTGTGGCGCCGGTGTCGATGCGGTGCTGTTTCCGGCATTGTCGGAGAGTACCGTGACGTTGACCAATGCGCGTGGCATTTTTGACCGGGCCATGGCGGAGTATGTACTTGCGATGATCCTGTCCGACGCAAAGCACCTTCGAGAGACCTACCGGCTTCAGGAAAGGTCGACCTGGCAACATCGTCTGACCGACCGGATCAGTGGACGTCGTGTTGTCATCGTCGGTGTCGGCAGCATCGGCCGCGAAGTCGCCCGACTGTTGAAGGCAGCCGGCATGACCGTCGAGGGCGTCGGTCGCTCAGGGCGGCCGGGAGATGAAGAGTTCGATGTCATTCATGCGCAATCGGACGTGACTTCTGCGATCGGCTCGGCCGACTGGGTCGTCGGTATTCTTCCCTCGACAGCAGAGACGGATGGATTCTTCTCGACTGAGTTCTTCTCCGCAATGAAACCGTCTGCGCGGTTCATGAACCTCGGCCGCGGACGCTCACTTGACGACGAGGCCTTGCTCGACGCACTGGACCGAGGCGTAATCGCCGGCGCAATGCTGGATGTGTATTCCACGGAACCATTGCCCGAGGACCACGCTTTCTGGAGCACAGCGGGCCTTACCGTCTCACCTCATATGTCGGGCGACTACGTTGGCTTCGAGGAGGATGTGGCTCGACAGTTCCTCGACAACCTGACGCGCTACCGCCAGAGCGAACCCTTGATAAACGTTGTCGACAAAAAACTTGGATTCGTTCGTCCCTGATCGGTCAACCGACCAGTTCCAGGTCAGATTCCTTGCTTTTCTGGATCCATTTGAAAAGCATGTCGCGCAGCGGGTTAAGGGCGATGGGTTTGGGCAGATAATCGTCCATGCCGGCGTCGAGGCAGCGTTTTCTGTCATTTTCCATGACATGAGCCGTCAGGCCGATGATTGGCACACGACGACCTGCGATTCCCGCTTCAAATTCGCGAATTGACCGGGTCGCCTCGTAACCGTCCATCTCAGGCATGGAGACGTCCATCAAGACGATGTCGGCGCCCTCCTCGCGATAACTCTCCAAAGCGAGCCGGCCGTTGTCCGCAATTCTCAACTCGATCGGCAACCCCTCAAGCATCTGCTGAACAACAAACTGGTTGATCTGATTGTCCTCTGCCAGCAGTATTCGGCCCATTCCTCTGGAAACTTGATCACGCGCCGGCGTGTCTTTCCGCAAGGTTCCTGATTCCGCAATCTCAGAAACGCGCTGATCGTTCTCGGATAGAATTTTGGCGACTGTTTCCTGAAGGAGTTTCGCACGTGCCGGTTTCAGCAGGTGCCCTTCAACGCCCATGTCCCTGAATTTCTTGCCGTCGGCCTGTTGGCCGACAGATGTCAAAAGGACGAGCGGGACATCCGAAATCTCGTGTTCGGCGCGGATCAATTGTGCAAGTTGACCACCGTCGAGGTTCGGCATCTGAAAATCAAGGATCGCGATATCGAAGGGAGTGCCGTTGCGCTTGGCTTCCCGCATCAGATCAAGGGCCTCGAGCCCCGCCGATGCGCAAACCGGTTCCATGCCCCAGGCCGTGGCCTGCTCATGCACGATACGCCGGTTCAATTCGATGTCATCCACCACCAGCAAGCGCCGCCCGGTCAAGTCGCATGGGAGAGGCACATGGCCCCGCTTGGGATCGCCCTTCGTTAGAGTGACTGCGAACCAGAACGCTGACCCTTCCCCTTCAACTGACGATACGCCAATGCTACCGTCCATCAATTCGACAAGACGTTTGGAGATCGCCAGGCCAAGGCCGGTTCCACCGTGCAGTCTGGTGGTTGAGTTATCAACCTGCTCGAACTTGTCAAATATCCCCGAGAGCCGGCCTTCCGGTATCCCCGATCCCGTATCTGCCACGGTTATCTTGACAGCGACACCATCGGCTTGTCCTTGCTCCACAACATCGACATCGAGAAACACATGACCATGTGTGGTGAACTTGACGGCGTTTCCAACAAGATTGGTGATTATCTGCCGGATACGCCCGGCATCGCCGACCAACGTTTCCGGCAAATCCGGTGCACATCGCATAACCAGCTCCAGGTTTTTTTCTTCCGCCTGGCTTGCCAGCAACGTGGCGACGTCCTCTACGGCCGCTCGCAAATCGAAACTGAGAGGATCTAGTTCCAGCTTGCCTGCTTCGACTTTGGCGAAATCGAGGATGTCGTTGATAATCGTGATCAGCGCGGAACCCGATTTCGAAATCGTTTCGACGCACATATGTTGTTTTTCATCGAGACCCGTATTGCTCAGGATCTCCGCCATGCCGAGGACACCGTTCATGGGTGTCCGGATTTCATGGCTCATGTTGGCGAGGAATTCGGACTTTGCCAGAGCTGCAGCGTCTGCCTTCTCCAGAGCGATGTTCAAATCCAGTTCCCGCTGTTTAACGTCCGTAATGTCGGTCAGGGTGCCAATCATGTAGAGCGGGTGGCCGTCACCGTCCCATTCTGCCGCCATGGCACGATCCAGGACCCAGCAAATGCTGCCATCCTTGTGAAGATACCTGTACTCGGCCTCGGACACACCGCTTGTCACCGCATCATCCCACTCCTGAACGGCGCCCTTCAGGTCGTCGGGATGGATGCAATTGTTCCAGTCTTCATCCAGCATGTGATCCCGCGACATCCCGGTGAGTTCGTGAAATTTGTCGTTTGCGTAGAGGATGTTGCCGGATGCGTCGGCAAAGTAAATCCCGTTAGGGAGAACGTCCGACAGCAGTTCGAGGAACCGCGCGTTATCCGTGGGAAGCGGTGTTTGACCTGAAAGTGTCATCGAAATCATCCAAACGCGTAAATCGTATAATCTGAACTCTCCAAGCCCAGCATCAAAAATGCACTAAAAATGACAATATTTTATAAAGAACGACCTCATTTGCAGGTCCGGTAACTTCAAATTGCGCGTTGTATTTCCTTGCAGAGTTACAGGACTCAAAGCCTACCGAAGGCTGGCCTGCCAAATTGCTTCTGATGTCCACGGCTGCATGCGATAATGCACTTGCGTTCTAACCTGTCCGGGACCTCCGCACCGTGTACTCCGTCATTGTTGCCGTAGCTCTCCTCGCCGTCGTCATCTGGGGTGCATCGCCGGTTGCGGCGAAAATTGCGGTTGCAGATCTTTCACCGATGGCGGTGGCAATTCTGCGTACCGTTCTGGGCGGTCTCGCTGCCCTGCCGCTGGCATTGGCGTTGAGAATCCCGTTGCCCTCATCCCGAGCAGACAGGTTTCTGCTGGCGCTTTCGGGATTTTGCGGTTTCGTGGGCTTTCCCGTGTTTTTCACATTAGGTGTGAATCTGACGTCGGCAAACCACGCCTCGATGATTCTGGCGAGTTTGCCGGTGTTCACAGGCGCCATAGCGATGTTCTGGGACAACACGCGACCGAAGCGTTTGTGGTGGGTCGGTTGCGCGATTGCCCTATGCGGTGAAGTTCTTCTCATTTCGTTCAAGAACGGGGACGGCGGCGGCGCAGATGCTTCTCTGGCAGGAGATCTTCTTGTGCTGTTTTCCAATGTTTTTGCGTCGCTGGGATATGTCGCTGGTGGCCGCCTCCAGCGGTCGGGCTATCCGTCTACAGGCACGACGTTCTGGGGCGTGGCCCTCTTTGCACTGGTTCTCATCCCGATAACGCCATTCTTCCTTAGTGGTATTGATTTTGCTGAAGTGCCGGTGATTACCTGGTTCGCCATCGCTTACCTCGCCGTCGGCGTTACCGTGGTCGGGTACGTATTGTGGTACTGGGCGCTCGGCAAAGGCGGCATTGAGCGGATAGGCCTGCTGCAATTCTTCCAGCCTGTTTCCGGCGTAGTCCTTGCGGCGCTCTTGCTCAGCGAGACTGTCACCGTCTACTTTGTTGGCGCTTCCGTAGTGATTCTCGCGGGGGTCTGGCTGGCAATCAATGCAAAATAGCCTGGATTGGATTACCTGATGAACGGCGCTGAAAGTCTTGTCCGCACTTTGATAAATGGCGGAATCGAAGTCTGTTTTGCCAATCCCGGCACATCGGAACTGCACTTTGTATCCGCCTTGGACAAAGTGGGCGGGATCAAATGTGTGCTTTGCCTGTTTGAGGGTGTGACAACGGCGGCAGCAGACGGATATGCCCGCATGACCGGCAAGCCGGCCGCAACCATGATGCACCTTGGCCCCGGACTGGCAAACGGGTTGGCCAACCTGCACAATGCCAAACGTGCAAGAGTGCCGTTGCTCAACATCGTGGGAGACCATGCCCGTGACCATCTCGTGCACGACGCCCCGTTGACCTCCGACGTGGAGGCTGTCGCGCACCCGTTCTCTGCATGGGTCAAGACTGCCAGTTTACCGGAACAGATTTCGTCCGATGCCGCTGCCGCTGTTTCGGCGTCACTTGATCCGCCCGGCCAGATTGCCACCCTGATACTGCCAGCCGACATAGCATGGAGTGAAGCGCAGGATCCGGTGGGACTTGTCCAGGCCCCCACCCCGGGCGCCGTCGATGACAACCGGATCCGTGAAATCAAAGCGGTCCTCGACCGCGGCGAGCCGACACTGTTTTATGTCACTGGCCAGGCTGTGACCGAGGCGGGCCTGAGGGCTCTGTCACGGATCACTCAGGCGACCGGGACAGACATGCTGACCCCGATCAACAATGCACGTCTGGAACGTGGCGCCGGACAGGTCCCGATCGAACGCCTGTTCTATCCCGTCGACCCGGCCGTTGAACGCCTGAGCCGGTACAAACACATCGTACTCGTGGAAACCCCTGAGCCTGCGGCATTTTTTGGTTATCCGGGCAAGCCTGGAAAGCTCGCGCCCGAAGACTGTGCATTTCATACCTTGAGTGCTGCGGGCGAACAGACTGTTGATGCTCTGGAACGACTGGCAGACCAGCTCGGTGCCAGCGACATCGTTCCGGCCACATCACCGTTCGATCCCGGGACTGTGCCTGACGGCGTCATTACGCCCGACACGTTCGGCGCGGTTCTGCGGGCTGTCATGCCGCAGAACGCCATCATATGTGATGAGTCCCTGACATCGGGCCGGGCACTGTTTCCGTCTACGCACACAGCCAATCCCCATACCTGGCTTCAGTTGACCGGGGGTGCCATTGGCATTGGGTTGCCGCTTGCAGTCGGTGCGGCGGTCGCCTGTCCCGATCGCCCTGTCATCTCGCTCCAGGCCGATGGCAGCGGAATGTATACCCTGCAGGCTTTGTGGACGCAGGCACGCGAAAACCTCAACATTACAACCGTAATTCTGGCCAATCGTGGCTATCAGATCCTGCGTGGTGAATTGAAGAACATCGGCATCCCCGAGCCCGGCCCGATTGCCACCGGCATGATCGATGTGGACCGACCGGTCATCGACTGGGTCTCGCTGGCGCAGGGAATGGGTGTTGAAGCTGTCCGAACCAACAGCGCCCGGCAGTTGTTCGACCTCATACAATCCGGCGTCAAGCGCCAGGGACCGTTTCTGATCGAGGCAACGTTGTAGACGGCTGGATACGACGACGCGAGTGTCACCCCGTCTTTGAAAAGTCGGGCTTGCGCTTCTCAAAAAACGCCGTGAAGGCTTCTTTGGCTTCAGCAGATTCCAGCCGGTCCGAGAATGCCTGGTATTCCCGGCTGATCGCTGCCTCAGTGTCTGAACGCGCGGCCTGGAGCAGAGCCTTTGTCGCGCGCAATGCGGCCGGTGGCTTCTCTGCCAGTTTGTAGGCCAACTCAAACGCCTGCTGCTCCAGATCTTCCGGTTCACACAGACGGTTGGCGATTCCCAGTTCAAGAGCATCGCGGCCTGAGAACGGTTCACCCAACATGAGCAGTTCGGCTGCCTTGGCGTTGCCGACAAGACGAGGCAGGAGAAACGTCGACCCGGCCTCTGGAACAAGGGCCAGATTGACAAAAGGCATATGCAGTTGTGCGCGTTCCGTCACCAGAACCATGTCGCAATGAAGCAGCATTGTGGTTCCAATGCCGATGGCTGGTCCATCGACGGCGGCAACCAGTGGTACGGCCGCGCGCGGAAGACCGGAGATAAACCTGTAAACCGGTGTTGCTTCGTCACGCGGCGGGTTTTCGAGAAAATCACTCAGGTCATTGCCGCCGGTGAATATACCGTCCTGCCCGGCGAAGACGATGACCCGGATGGCCGTGTCGGCATGAGCCCGATCGAGCACATCAGCCATCACAGCATACATCGAGCGTGTCAGAGCATTCTTACGGTCAGGCCGGTCAAACCGAATGGTCAAGACGCCTTTGTCTTCAGAAACATTGATTTGATCGGTCATGGCTCTTGATCATCCCGCTTTCGATTTCGACCTCATGGGCAATATCATGAAATCAGGCGATAGGGCACAGATTCTCCCAGCGATATGATTTTCCTGTCGCGATCACCGCAACGCTTGGTTCAGAGCATTCGATCCAACGCAATCGGCCACCGCCTCTATATCGGCACCCAGAGGCCGGTCCTCCACCAGTGATGCAGACACGTCGCGAACGACCGACATCATAGCCTTAAGGCGAGGCGCGACATTGCCCCCAAGGCCACTCAGCTCGATGGCCTGGGTTGCCACCATCAGTTCAATGGCCGTTAGTTTGCGAAGCTTGTCGACGACGGCAACTGCATTCTTTGCGGCAAGTGGTGCATTGGTCAGTCCGTCCTCGGTGCCGTCGGCGTTGACACTTGGCCAGACCTGCACCGGTAGAGCCGCATGCTGAATTTCGGCAAACAGTGCTTCGGCAATTTTCATTACCGGTGCAAAGCCGTTTGAATTTGCCCCTGGACTGGCAAGAAACAACGGCAGGTCCGTAAAGCGGTGAGACAGCATCTTCGAAATCCGCGCCAGTTGCAGCGCTGCAAGATGAGACAGGGATCTGGTCAGCGTTTCGAGGGCGACCGTCAGGTGCGGTGTATGATATGCGCCTGTGGACCGGGCTATTCCGGATTCGACATCGACTGCCGGATTGTCGCTCGCTCCATTGATTTCAGCTTCGACAGCCTCTCGCGAAAAGGCCATAGCAGCAACCGCGCTGCCGTGAACCTGTGCAATGTTGCGCAGTGAGAGAGGATCCTGGAGGCGTCGCGCCGCGCCGGCATTCATGAGTCTGCTGCCCTTCAGCAACCTGAGGATTTCGCTTGCGGCTTCGGCTTGTCCAGGCTGAGGTCGAAGGTCAAGAAGTGATGGGTCCAAAACCGAAAGATTGGCGCCAAAGCCCTCGAGAGAAAGTGCGCCGGCTGCCTGTGCCGCGGCCAGGAGTTCGTGCGCCCGCCAAACACTCAGAGCGCCGATGGCTGCCGTAAAACTGGAGTGATTGGCCAAGGCCAACCCGTCCCGCGGGCCCAGCACCAGCGGCTTGAGCCCGGCCTGCGAGAGTATGTCAGCTGCTGGACCGGTTGTGCCAAGGCGGTCCGTCATTTTGCCTTCACCTATGAAGGTCAGCGCCATGGTTGCCCCCCAGCACAGATCACCTGCGCCGATGGACGCGGTTTCTCCGATGACGGATGTCAGGCCCCTGTTCAGGCAGTCCCGCAGGAACAAAGCGGTCGCGGGGGTCGCTCCAGACGCTCCCTTCAACAAGGTATTGAGGCGCACAATCATCGCTGCACGCACGATTTCAGGGGCAAGCGGCGGGCCAATTGCATGTGCCCTGCCTCTGACGGTCTGGTAGGAAAATGCTGTCAGGTCTTCCGCTGAAAGCCGCTCCGCCACACGTGCTCCCAACCCGGTCGTGAGGCCGTAGACGGGTTCGCTCTTTTGCAAAGCAACTTCCACTACCGCACGTGCCGCGCGCATACGGTGCATGCCACTGCGGCTAAGGACAACGCGATCGTCAGTTCCTGCGCAGCCAGCAAGCGAACGGATGGAAAGCCCCTCACCAGACAAATTCAGTACCACCAGAGTCGTTCCTATCCCGAATGCACGTGCGCGCCTGCGCAAGTTCGTCAGCATGAGCCTATACTATCGGCGGGAATGGGAAAAAAGAATGCACGGGAGAGATTCAACCGATCGAGCCGAAATCAAGCCTCCAGGCACATCGCGCTTGGTTGCATGAGGGTCTCAGCCCGCTGCGGCGGTGCGATCCACTCCATGGTTTTCAAGGGCGATGGCAATCGTGTCGCGCAGATGGGTTTGTGTAAACGGCTTTGGCAATATGCCATTCATGCCCGCCCGTCGGCAGCGGTCCGGATCATCATTATTGGCTTGCGCCTTGAGGGCAATGATAGGGACCGGCGTTTCATTACGTTCGATCTCGAGTTTTCGGATCGCCTCGGCAGCTTCGTAACCGTCGATCTCCGGCAAGGTAACGTCCATAAGAACCATGGCGGGATTACAGAGAACAAAGAGTCTCACCGCCTCGGCACCATTGTCGGCGAACGTAATCCTATAGCGGGTGCCTTTCAGCATCTCGTTAATCAGCAGCCTGTTGATCTCATTGTCCTCGGCGATCAAAAGTGGGATTTCTTCGGACGATACCGCATGGTCTGCATGAAGCGTGGTAGGGTCTTCACCCTTATGTTTCGACAGTCTGAGTCGATCTGGATGACCAGCATGCTCCTGCAATCCATCAATCTGAAGCGCACTGTCGGTGGCGACGGGCTTGGTATTATCAGCAAAGAACTGCTGCAATCTCGAGATCCGCAAAGGCTTGGTCAATGTTGCGCATATGCCCAACTCTTCCATCGTTGCGCGGTCCAGGGCGCTGGAAACGCTGGTAAGGACAAACACCGGAATCTGACGATCCACCTGAAGGTTTTGAATCTGGTCAGCCAGGGTCCGGCCGGTTTCTTCCAATGTCGCATCGTCGATCACGACCATGGGCAGAAGTGCTTCGGACGGTTCGAGTTGTGCAAGGACGGCTAGAGCTGCGGCGGCGTCTGTCACATGGTGGACCTTTGCTCCCCAGTGGGAGAAAGCCTCGCACGCGATCTCCGCGACTGCGGAGTCTGCGCCTGCAAAAATGATCGGTCGTCCTTTGAATTCCGCACGTTGGTCGCTCAATTTTGCGTCCGCTGCTGTCAAGATCGGAAGTGTCACGTCGAACCAGAACTGCGAGCCGACGTCACATTGCGATGCCGCGTCGATTGAGCCGCCCATCATCCCGACAATACGTTTGGCGATGGCCAGTCCGAGGCCGGTTCCCTCATAACGCCGTGTGGAAGACTGGTCGACTTGCTCGAACTCTTCAAAAATTGTTTCCAGCTTGTCCGACGGAATGCCAATACCTGTGTCAGAGACCTTGACCCTGAAGCGCGCCTCCGCTCCAAGATCTTCGCCCTCGACGTCGACCCTGACGAAACCGCTGGAAGTGAACTTGACGGCATTGGACACGAGATTGGTCAGCACCTGCCGAACCCGGATCTCGTCTCCTTCGACCATCCTGGGCAGGCCAGGCTGGTAACGGACAAGAAGATCAATGTCCTTTTCAAGTGCATTGTAGGACACGATGCGAACCGTTTCGTCAATGCAGGCATGAAGATCGAAGGGAGCCGCGTTCAAATTAAACCGACCTGCCTCGATTTTTGAGAAGTCCAGAATATCGTTTATGACGCCAAGCAGAGCCTGGGCGGACGTTTCAATCGTCTCTGCAAAGTTCGTTTGCCGGGCGTCGAGATCTGTTCGCATCAACAGTTCCGTCATGCCACAGATGCCGTTCATGGGCGTCCGGATCTCATGGCTCATCTTGGCGAGAAATTCAGACTTCGCCTTGCTTGCCTGTTCAGCCGTTGCCTTGGCATTTCGCAGGTCGAGTTCAGCGCGCTTCCGATCGCTGATATCAGTCAGAATCTGAATACGCGAGCCTGAACCGGTTGTGGTCTGATAGGATTCCACCCAGACATCTTCATCAAGTTGCTGTTCGGTCCGTTCGTGTTGCGGCCCGGTCTCACTAACCTCCTCCGTAACGCCAGGTTCAGGCTCTTCCGAACCCACGGCCTGCGGCAGACTGAGGAGATTTGGTCGAAACAACGTCCAGCAACTGAATGCCGCGTTCTTGAGGATGACGCGGCCTTTCTGGTCAAAAACCGCAAAGCCGTTTTCGATCGTGTCGATAGCTTCTTCGACCCCGTTCATCGCGGAAGCCACCACCTCCGCGGACACCCGCCGGATTCGCAAAAAGAAAATGTAGCTGCTCACACTTGCCATCATCGCGAAAGCGACGAGCAAGACGATCAGCGCCTGCCATCGCAGTTCAGACAAGACCGGACCGGCCTTGTCCTCGGCCACGAAGGCCCCCATGACATCGCCGACTTTCCATTGCTCGCCAGACGGTCTCAGGTTGTTGTGGCAGTCGACACAGCTTTGCGACCGCGCGATCGAGGGATACACGATACGCAAAATGGTTTCCGACTCTGTATCGACCAGTTTTGATCTCGGTGCAGCAGGTTCACCGTTCACGAATGAACGGATCGATGCGGCAATTTCGGCGTTTGTCACCTTGGTCTTGATCTCTCGGCCCGGGTATCCCACCAGTGAAAAACGCATTCCACTTTCAGAACTTTTCATTTTGTTGAACTGTTCAATCGCGTGGGTCCGAAACTTTTGCGGTACCGGGGCATTCGCGTCGAATTGTCTTGATCCAATTTCCGAATATACGGTGGAAAACGCATCCATCAGTTTCAGCGATGTCAACTGTTCTTCGACTTTATGGCTGAGGTACAGGCGCTTGCTTTGTGCATAGAAGCCGAATCCGAAGGTCACGCTCATGGCTACGCACATGACGAGCAGCAGCACGGCAGTTTGACCGAAATTGGATTCGGTCTCCCCTACCGCAGCAAACCTGCGTTTATATGCACCGATTAGCCCCACTTCATCCCCGATAGCGATTAACCCTCAGCAACGTTGCCAATACTAGCTGAGGATTTTCTATTGTTATTGAACCATCTATATCAAAGACGTCTTAAATCATCTTGAAGGCCCACGGCTTGCACTTTCAGATTTCTTGTTCATTGGATTTATGATTGAGAAATCGCTAAGGGCGCGCGAAGCGTCATATTTTGAGACACTTTTTCTCGTTTTACGAAAAGTTAACCATTCATGGTGCATTGCATCATTTAGCATGACGCGTCGCAATATCGCCACATTGTCCCTAGATACAGCACGCAGATCATTGGTGCCGCAATGCATGAGGTATTGCCGCTCGTTGAAAAGATGCCGCGCGGATGGGCCCGGCGGAGATCAGATCAGGAGAACCGGAAGCAGACGGGATAGCGGCAGGACCGCCAATCCGGCACGCATATTGCTACCGTTGTTTTCATAAAACTTCCCTTAG
>JAJFHC010000206.1 GCA_021775835.1 Hyphomicrobiales bacterium
TTGACCGTATGCGCCCAGCCAAGGGTCGGTCCGGCGCCGACGAGGATCATCGGTGCGCCGGGAAAAAGCGCGCCGACCATGTCCCAGCCTTCGTCGGACTTTACGCGCGCTTCGTACCAGGCGACGGGCCCTTCATAGGGCTGGTGCGAATTCACCATCAGTCGCGTACGCCCGTCGGCCGCGCGCGAAGGCGCAACGGCCATGGCGTTAGATCCGGTTTCCGCCCCCGGCGGCACCCGAAGCATTGCGTGAAGGGCGGCGCGCGCGGCCTCTTGTGTTTCCTCCTCGCCTTCGAAAAGCGCCGTCAGGTTATCCCCAAGGCCGTAGAAAAATGGCGTGCGGGCGACAAAGCCGGCGATCACATCGCGTCCGGATACAGGCGCAGCGCCTGGCGCACAGCGTTCGCGCGCTTCGGCGCACCACAAATTAATCCCGGCAGCGTAGGCTTCAACCATCGCCCGTGTCGCCGGCGCGAGGTCGCTTTCGTAGTTTTCGTCAATAGCGGGCCAGAACCCAAGCGCCGAAATCAGATAATCCGGGATTGCGGCGTCTTTGCCTTTTCGCTGCGCCAATGTCCCTCTGGAAAAGAAAATCACTTCTTCAATCGTCGCCCAGTCGTCCTCTGCGTGGGCATAAGCGAGGCCAAATGCGACGTCCGCGTCGCGCGGCCCGTATATGTGTGGCACCCCAAATCTGTCGCGGATGATGCGCGCGTCATAGGCGTTGGCCGCTTCTTTCGCCGTGTCGCGATCGAATGCAGCCGGCGCGGGCGTCCACAACCAGACTGCAACGCCCAGTAGCACAGCGCCTATCAGGCCAAGCCCCGCCCACAGAATTTTCCCCATAACCACTCCGTTTCCCATCATGCGCCGCCATAAAACGACTGGCATAAAACGCCTGTCACAAATCACTGACAGTTTGCCCCGGTTTGCGCCAAGGACGCCAGCCTCTTAAAACAGTGGTTGCAGTGAAAGGAATACTGTCCCCGTGTTGAAGAAAACCGCCCTCGCCGTCTTACCGTTCATCGCCGCCTGTTCAACCATTGATTCCGTCAGCAGCCAGCCATCCAAACCCGCCCCGATTGCCGCGCCCAGCGCAACGGGCGACGCTTGGTACGACGCGGGCCAGCAGGCCGTCTATGAGCGCAAGACCCGCAAAGCGCCAGCGAGCCGCGCCAGGAATGTCATTCTCTTTATTGGCGACGGGATGGATATCAATACGGTAACGGCCGCCCGCATTTATGACGGGCAGACACGCGGGGAAAGCGGCGAGGAAAACAGCCTTTCGTTTGATCGTTTTCCGTATACGGCGTTTTCCAAAACCTACACGACGGACTATCAGGTTTCTGATTCTGCCGGCACAGCATCGGCCATGACCACTGGCGTCAAAACGCGTTCAGGCGTCATCTCTATAAAGAGCGACGTAACGCGCGGCGATTGTGCTGGCGCCCTCGCCGGCGCTGCGACGACCCTCGCCGAACAGGCCGAGGATGCCGGCCTTTCAACCGGCGTCATATCAACAGCGACGATCACCCATGCGACGCCCGCAAGCGCCTATGCCCATAGCGCCGATCGCGGCTGGGAAGTTGACACGATGATGCCGGACGACGCGAAAACCGCGGGCTGCCGCGACATTGCGCGCCAACTCGTTGAATTCGACCATGGCGACGGCATCGATATCGCGCTCGGCGGCGGACGCGCGCATTTTATTTCGGCTGACGACGCCGATCCGGAATATCCAGAACGCAAAGGCGCGCGCGCCGATGACCGCAACCTCGTAGCAGAATGGGCCGCGAAATCATCAGCCCATACTTATGTCTGGAACCGCGCGGATTTTGATGCGGCCGGCGCCGATCAGAAAATCCTCGGGCTCTTTGAACCAAGCCACATGCAATTCGAAGCTGACCGTCCTGATGACGGCGCCGGCGAGCCATCCCTTGCGGCGATGACGGCAAAAGCGATTACGGCTCTATCAGCAAACGATAAGGGATACTTTCTACTTGTTGAGGCGGGCCGGATTGATCACGCCCATCATGGCGGCAACGCTTTTCGCGCCCTGAAAGATACGCAAGCCTATTCAGAGGCGGTACGCGTCGCTCGCGAGATGTCCAGCGCGGACGATACGCTCATCATCGTCACGGCCGATCATGGTCACACAATGTCGATTGCCGGGTACGCCCGGCGCGGCGCCGATATACTCGGCCTTTCCGTGGGTACCGGCGAAGACGGCGAGGACGCGCCCATGCTCGCCGACGATGAAAAGCCATATACGACACTCGGATATATGAATGGCCCGGGTTCGGTTTTCGACGAGGATGCGGATTTGACAGATCGCCGTCCCGCGCTGACGCAAGACATCGCGACCGACAAGAACCATCGCCAGCAGGCGCTCGTGCCGACCTATTCAGAAACCCACGGTGGACAGGACGTACCCGTCTACGCCTCCGGCCCGAACGCCCATCTCGTCAGCGGCGTTATGGAACAGAACGTCATCTATCACATTATGGCAGATGCGCTGGGGCTTTAAACCGCCCTACCCGATCGGATCAAGCCAGCCCCATTCGTCTTCGGTCTCACCACTGAAGAGGCCGAAGAACGCGCGCTGAATCAGTTTCGTGATCGGGAAATCCGGCTGGTTCACTGGCAATTTGTCGACGGAGCGCACCGGCGTCACTTCCGCCGCGGTGCCGGTCATGAAGATTTCGTCGGCGGCGTAAAGCGCCTCTCGCGGGATCGACTGTTCGACAACTTCGTAGCCGAGCTTTTTAGCCAGCGTCATAACCGTATCACGGGTGATGCCGTTGAGGATCGAAGACGACGTTGGCGGCGTGACGATCCGGCCTTTTGTTATGACGAACAAATTTTCGCCGGCGCCTTCCGAAACCGTTCCGTCATGGGCAAGGCCAAGGCCTTCTGCGTAGCCATTGTCTTTCGCTTCCATGGAAACAAGTCGCGAGGAGAGATAATTACCGCCGGCCTTAACGCCAGCCGGTATTGTGCCCGGGGCCATGCGCCGCCAGCTTGAGAATGCGACATCGACGCCTTTATCGAGGCCCTCTTCGCCAAGATACGCGCCCCAGGGAAACGCAGCGATCGCAATATCGGACTTCACCGCCGTCGAGGACGGCCCCATCTCCCCGTATCCGAGAAATGCAACGGGCCGTATGTAAGCGGACGACAATTCATTCTCGCGCACGACGTCGCAACAGGCCTGCATAATCTCTTCAACCGAATGAGGCATACCGATGCGATAGACGCGGGCCGAAAAGAAGAACCGCTCAATGTGATCGCGATTTCGGAAGATACAAACGCCTTTGTGCTTGGTGTCATAGGCGCGCATCCCTTCGAACACGGACGTGCCGTAATGGATTGCATGGGTCAGGACATGGGTCGTGGCGTCCACCCACGGAATCATTTCGCCATTGCGCCAAATGTGTTTGACTTCCTGAATCGGCATTGTTCTTCCCTAATGTTTCGCGCACCCGACACGGGGCTTGCGCCTATATGACGGCGGCAGGCAAGAATAGCAAAACTGGTGAAGGTTCCAAGACAAAGGACTGGCATGAAACGCGAAAATGAGAATGCAGGGCGCGCGATTGTTGCACTTGTCGAAATTATGGCGCGGCTCCGATCGCCGGAGGGCGGTTGCCCGTGGGACCTCGAACAGGATTTCCGGACCATTGCGCCCTATACGATTGAAGAGGCCTATGAGGTCGCCGACGCTATCGAGCGAAACGACATGGCGGCGCTGAAAGATGAGTTAGGCGACTTGTTGTTTCAGGCCGTTTTCCATGGGCGTATGGCCGAAGAAGCCGGGCTTTTTGACTTTGCCGACGTAGCGCAAGGCATCGCCGACAAAATGGTCCGCCGCCACCCCCATGTTTTCAGCGACGCCGACATGCGCGGCGCCGATGAACAGACCGCCGCCTGGGAAGATCAGAAAGCAGAAGAGCGCGCCGCCAAGGGACACCACTCCTTATTGGACGACGTGCCCGTTGGCCTTCCCGGTCTGACGCGCGCGGTGAAACTACAAAAGCGCGCAGCGCGCGTCGGCTTCGACTGGAAGCAAGCCAAAGACGTTCTGTCAAAAATCAGCGAAGAGACCGCCGAACTTGCCGAAGCAATGGATCTGAAAGACTCCGACAAGATCGAAGACGAATTTGGCGATCTTTTATTTGTACTGGCGAACTTGTCGCGTCATTTGAAAGTTGATCCCGAAGCCGCCCTGCGCCGAACGAATGAAAAATTCATTCGACGTTTCCAATATATTGAGGAAAAATTGGGCGACAAGTTGCCCGACGCGAGCCTCGATGAAATGGAAGCGCTGTGGACTGAAGCAAAGACGCTTTAGGGCGTCAAGTCTTCAAGCAAGGCAAAATCCTGCGGTTCGTCAACAAGAACATAAGTCAGTTCTTCGCCGTCAATTGTAAAATTGGACCCGACCCAGCGTTCGCCGTCGTACCAGAGATTGAGCGCAACCGTGCCGACGAGCTGATACTGTTCGGCCGGTCGATCATGGGGCGCCAGCGTCTCGCCGATGCGCGAAGTCGTAACGTCCATAATCTCACCAGTCTGGGTGTTGATCAGCGCGTCAGCGCGAACGAGATCCTTGTCCCAGTAGCTTGACGGCATCGCGCCGGCGGGCGCGGGCCCCTGATATCCAGACCCCTTAATGATCAGCTCCTCGCCATATCGTTTGGCGTCGACATAGTCCTTGTCGCCATTGTTATTGGTCTCACTGATAAGCGAGACGAGGCGATCACCGCTCCAGATCTCGGTCGCATCATGCATATATTTGAAGAGCGTAATCGGTCCGATCCCGACCTTCATTTCGATCCGCGTATCAACCCGGGCGCCAGCCTCCGTCGGCGTCACGTCAACGGCGTGATAACCGATTACCTCGCCTTTACGTTCGATTAGAAATTTTGCATCGAGATCGCGCGCCGCTGATGGCATGGTGAACCCAACCAGCAATGC
>JAJFHC010000207.1 GCA_021775835.1 Hyphomicrobiales bacterium
CATGTAACGGAAGGGCAATGTCACCGACCAGCGTTGAGCAGACAGGCAAGCGTAAAAATCGCCTTCCGGGTGTCCAGTCATCATACCAAGACGTCTCCGTCATTCACTGTCTCCTTAACTTTGCCGACACGGCAATCCCAAATTCCAAATTATGTAATAGAACGACTTCACATTCACGCGCCCCGAGTCTGGCGCCATTCAGAACGTATGGCGCCGATGATAGACAGTATGGTGAGGGCGAGCAGAATGAGTGAAATCGGTCTTTCGATGATGTATTGAAATACACTGCTCGGCGCCAATACGAGAGACTGTCGAAAACCGGTCTCCGCGATGGGCCCCAGGATCAGACCCAAGATCAACGGCGCCGGGCTAAATCCCGTCTTGCGCATGAAATATCCCAATAAACCAAACAGCAGCATCGTGTAGACATCAAAAATATTGTTACCAAGTGAGAACGAACCGACGATGGAAAGCACCAGAATGACTGGAACGATCAGTGTTTTGGGAACCTTTGCGACCGATGCCATCCGCTTGGCGACAAACATCCCAACCACACCCATCAAAATATTGGCCAGCATGAAACCAAAGATTACCGTGTAGGTGATGTTCGCATGCTCGGTGAACAACGTACGACCCGGCAGCAGACCGTGAATGATCAGCGCGCCTAACAGAATTGCCGCTGTGGCCGAGCCCGGTATTCCCAGCGTCAGTAAAGGGATAAGCGAACTTCCCGTGACGGCGTTGTTGGCAGACTCCGACGCGGCAATTCCGACGATTGAACCTTTGCCGAATTTGCTCTTGTCCTTTGCAAATCGGCGGGCCTCATTGTAACTCATCCAAGATCCGATATCTCCGCCAGCGCCCGGAAGAATACCAACAAAGATCCCGATCACAGATGATCGTGCAAGCGTCGTCCGGATTTCGCGAAGTTCTTTCCAGGTAGGAAAAAACCTCCACTTTTTCTTACTCAGATCGGTTTTCTGTTGGATGGAGGCGTAGACGTCCTCACACATGAGCAGCGCCTGGGACACTGAGAAAAGTCCGATAACGGCCGGCACGAACCCGAAGCCTGATACCAACTCTCGAATGCCAAACGCGAACCTGGGGAACCCTGAGTCCAGATCTAACCCGATCACGCTGATGAAGAGGCCAATGGCACCGGACAGAAGTCCTTTGACAACATTGCCTGAGGACAGTGTCCCGATAATCGTCAACCCAAAAACCGCCAGCATAAAATACTCGGCGGGTCCAAATTTCAGTGACAACAACGACAACGGCGGGGCGATGATAAGAAGGGCGAGCGCGCTCGCGATGCCCCCTACAACGGAGGAAAACGTCGCAATGCGGATTGCTTTGTCGAACCGACCCTGCCGGGTCAGTTCGAACCCGTCAATGGCAGTTGCCGCTGACGCCGAAGTTCCCGGCGTGCGAAGTAGGATCGCGGCGAAGGATCCCCCGTAAATTGCAGCGGTGTAGAGGCTTATCAGCATTAGCAGTGCTGCGGTGACATCAAGACTGTATGTCACTGGCAAGAGCAAAGCGACACCCAGATTGGCGGTTAGCCCCGGAAGGCTTCCAATTAACAACCCGGCCAACACTCCCACGACAATTGCGAAGAGATTCATCGGCTCGAATACTGCCGCCAGAATGAACAGAATATCCATCCAGCGCTACCTACCCGCCCCAAAGCTTGATTGAGTTCAGCGGCACCTTGAGAAGAAGTTGGAAGAGCATGAAAACGAAGACAATCAAGCACACATAGGCCGCGACATAAACTGCCGGTTTCCGCAACCCAAGAATACCGATCAGCGCGACACCGAGGCCGGCCACTGCAGGAAAAAAGCCGATAAATCTCATTGCGAGTACAGCTATTGTGGTCGCAGTGAAAACCGATAGCGGACGAAGCATCTTGGATACATCTTGTGTACCCTCGCCCTTGGCTGCCGACGCCAACGACGGCACCACTGTGCGCGCGAACATCAGAAACGAAAGTACGCCAATCACAATCAGGACAAGTCGTGGAAACTCCGCAGCACTGCCCGGAAACTTTTCGGTGTAAGGCCAGAGGATCCAACAGGCGCCGATGAGACCCACAGCGACAATGCGATTTACCCAGTTCATTACTGCGTCGTTTCGTGATTCTGCCGTCTCGGCAAGAACGTTTTGTCCTGCACCTGAATGCGTTTCCCGAGCCAGCTCAACATAGAGCCGGCTCGGTTAGCAGAAACGTATTACCAGCCCATAAGACCTTTGATATCCTGTTCGGTTTGCTTCAGGAATTTCATGTAGGTGTCACCTTTGACGATCTCGGGCGATAGGCTCAATTTCTCCGCCGCTGCACGGTGGGCGTCCGAGGTGATCGTGGTTTCCAAAGCCGACATGATCTTTGCGGCAATATCATCCGGCAGGCCACCAGGCCCTGCGATTCCTCTCGAAACAGACCAAACCTGATTGAATCCCTGTTCACCGAAGGTCGGTACGTCGGGCAAAAATCCAGATCGCTCTTTAGACATCACCCCAAGAACCCTGAGTTCGCCTGCAGCATGCTGAGCCGCAACTTCGGACACGTTGGCTCCCAGCACATCAACATTGCCCCCCAAGACCTGCGTCTTTGAATCAGCGGTACTTTTGTTGTGCACGACGGCCAATTCGAAGCCACTCATTTTTTCAAGTCGTTGAATGGCCAGATCGTCATCCCCCCCGGCCCCGTGTGCTGTGATCGATACTTTGCCAGCCTTTGCCGCTGCAATAACGTCTGCAATGCTTTTGTAAGGGCTGTCTGGCTTGACTGCCCAAACGCAATAGTCTGTGACATGGTTCATGAGCGGTTTGAAACTGTCGAGATTTTCCTTCCGTAGCATTTCTGGGTTCAGGTAACCGGAGTACATGTTCGGAATATTGATGTAACCGATGGTATACCCATCGGCTTCCGCTGAGGCTATGGCTCCCCAGCCATTCCAGCCACCGCCACCGGTAACGTTTTGCACCGTGACCGGATGACCAATCGTTTTTTCAAGATCGGCGGCGAGCAAGCGCGCGGTCGTATCGGTACCTCCGCCAGCGCCATAGGCCACGATCAATGTTATGCCTTTTTCGGGATACTCCGCCCAGGCAGGTGCCGCCATCAGTCCAGTAGCGATACTCGCTGCTATCAGCACTTTCTTGAGTGAGAATTTACGTCGCATTGATATTTCCTCCCTTTTTCACTGTAGCGCACCAGACCTGAGCAGCGCTGCTGCTCAAGAGCCAAAGAGGTCCAGCCTATGAGTTTAGTTCCTTCTCCAGATTTCGCGCCTAGCCTGTCTCCCCGGCTACAGCGTGGCGCCAAATTTCGCTTTCGTACCATCAACCATCGGCAAGCGCCCAAGACTTATAATCCACGTTGATCACGTCTTTCTCTTGACCCTCGCGACGATCTACGAAGACCTTGCCATCCTTCATAACCACTTTGATGTTTTCCCGCGGCTGAAGAACTTTGATGTCTTCCGCAGGGTTCCCGTCGATCAGCAACAAGTCAGCCTTCTTACCGACATCGAGCGTTCCAATTTCCTTGTCGAGATGTACGGCCTCAGCGGCATTTTTAGTGGTCGTAAGGATCGCCTCCATAGGCGTCATCCCAAGATCGACATAGACCTCCAACTCGAGTGCATTTGAGCCCATGTCAGGCTCCGGCCCCATGTCAGTTCCCATGAAGATTTTCACACCCGCTTTGTGCATGGCCTGGAATGTTTCGAAGCAGAAAGGTTGGATCTTCTTCATTTTATCAAGAGTGAACTTCGGTGTTCCCGTTTCGGTACGCACCGCTATAGCGTGATCGGTGCGATGCAGCAGCGTCGGACATACAGGCGTTCCAGCGGCAACTATCTTTTCAAGCATTTCTTCGCTGTGAAACACCATGTGTTCGATAGTGTCAGCTCCGGCGTTCAAGGCCATTTGTTGCGAGTCAGGAGTAAAACAGTGGATCGAACAATAGGCATGCTGAGCATGTGCCTCGTCACAAACCGCGTCCAACTCCTCCTGCGTATGATTGCGAACGTGCGGGCTCTCCTTGTCGGTGCCGCCGCCGCCAGAAGCACAAGTCTTTAGCCAGTCAGCACCCTTTAAAAGATTCTCTCGCGACAGTTTTCGCATTTCATCCGCGCCATCGGCAGTGGCTTTGGGATTTCGTAGCGCCGCACGGGGCATGATCAGATCGAGATGTGATCCCGTACCCACGGTGAATGCCGCCACGATCAGCCGGGGTCCTGGAAAGATACCGAGATTGATCGAGTCTCGCACCGCGATCGTATGTTCTGTCATCAGACCGCGCGTAGACATAAGTCCCTCGTCGCGCAGTGTCGTAAATCCTCGTTCAAAACACAGTTGTGCGTGAAACAGCATGTAGAGTTGCTGCAGTTCAGGTGAAATTTCCCACTGCGCCACACGGTAGTTTCGAAATGTCAGATTGTTAAATTGCCCAATATGCAAATGCAGATCCATCATACCAGGCATCGCCGTCAGACTGGGCTCATCTACAATTTTTGCATCCGGCGGAATGGCTACATCTGCTGCGCGACCCACCGCTGAAATTCTGCCGTCCTGGACTACAACGACTGCGTTGTCGACGACACTGCCCCCGTTCCCGTCGATCAGCTTACCAACCTTGTACGCGATTGCCGCAACCATTCCTGAAACCTCGTTAACGTCTATAAATTCACCCCTGTTTCAACAAATGAAACATAGTTTTACAAATGACACAAGGTGACGGCGCCTTGGTCAACGCTGTAAAAGAATCATAATGCTGTTGCTCCTACGGATGATCCACCACAGACATGCAGCACCTGGCCCGTCATGAATCCCGCACGACGGTCCAGAAACACGCTAATCCCGTAAGCGATTTCGTCTACCTCACCAAAACGGTTCATAGGCACATCCGCCAGAAAGGCGCGCTCAGTTTCAACTGCATCGGGCCCTGACAGGTTGTTGCGGCGGAACATCTCGGTAGCGGTTGGGCCGGGCGAGACCACATTTGCGGTAATTCCGTCACCTGCCAATTCAAGCGCCCATGTCCGCGTCATTCCGACAAGGCCGGACTTGGCAGCCGCATAACTCGTCCGCCCTTTTCGACCCAGGGCGCCCCTGCTGGAAACATTGACAATGCGGCCATATTTCCGCTTTAGCATACCCGGCAGTGCCGCCTGGGTGACCTGAATGGCCGTGCGCAGGTTGAGATCGATTACACGGTCGAAATGGTCTAGATCGACTGCGCCAAGACGCTCCACCACATTGAAGCCGACGTTGTTAACCACCCCATCGATTTCATGATTCTCGACAATTCTGTTCAAAACCGTCTCGGTCTCAGAACGGCTCGAAAGATCCGCAGCAAAGAATTGCCCAGGAAAATTCTTGCCGGGTTGAGAGCGGGCAATTCCAACAATGGTCACACCGCTATCGGCGAGCAGCTTTGCAGTTGCGAGCCCAATGCCCTGAGTAGCCCCGGTAATAAGAACCGTTTGTGCCAACTATCCCTATCCTACTTTATCACCAACTTTGCGATCCGGCCCAGTCACATCAGCTGCAATATTACGGGCCGCCTCCTTCACCAATGGCGCGAGTTGGTGCACCCGCTCACTTGTTAAACGCGCCTCGGGGCCGCGCAAAGATACAACGGCGACAACCTCGCCTTGAGCATCGAAGATCGGGGCAGCCACAGCAACCGCTCCAATAGTTACATCGCCCACACTCACCGCGTAACCGTCGCGCTGCACTTGCTCTAGAGAAGCAAGGAAGGAATCTCGGTCTGTTACACACCGCTCGTTCACCGGCTTCAAACCAGTCAGTTCAATGATGCTGTCACGTTTTGACGGCGACATGAAAGCCATGAAAACCTTTCCGGAGGCTCCGGAATAAACCGGGACGACGCTGTTCAGACTGGGGACAACACGCAATTCATGACTTGCTTCCAATGCTGTCAACATTACCCTTTCCAACCCACGCGCAACGATCAGTGAGACGGACTCGCTAGTCTGGTCTCGAAGGATTCGAAGATGTGTTTCGGACATGGACTTAAGCCCAGACTGATAGGAACTCGCCAGTTGCCACGCCCCGGCACCAATGGCATATGTGCGGCTCTTTTCATCCTTCTGTACGAGGCGAAACTGCTCTAGCGTCGCAAGCAGACGCAACGCTGTCGCCTTGTCCACGCCGGTTGAACTGCTGATATATGAAAGCGTCAGCGGCTCGGAGGCCGTCGCGATTAAGAACAAAATGTTGAGTGTGCGCTCAACAGCACGAACCGTGGGCTGAGGTCTTGCCTGTTTCATTCGTTTGTTTGTTCCCCGGCCACAGTATGACTCAAACCCGCGAACTCAATGCCGGCAATAGCGAATTTTTCATCCTGCGCACCGCTGTCACCGCTTACACCTACCGAACCGATCAAAGCGCCTGCATGCTCTCGGATGGGCATACCACCGGGATTGGGCAGAAGCCGCCCTGAAGACGTTGTTGACAGTGACAAAAAGAAATTGGGATTGTCGGCTGCTTTGGTAGCCAGCGCGCGGCTCGATTGCCCAAAAGCGGCCGACCCCCATGCCTTTCCGAGAGCAATGTCGAAACGAAACATCGTTGCACCATCCTCGCGTTTGGCAGCAACAACATGTCCAGCGCGATCCAGCACCACAACCGCAATAGGTGAGGCGCCTGCTTTGCGGGCGGCCTCCAGCGTACCCATGACCACGGCGTCGGCTTGTTTCAAGGAGATGTCAGTCACTATTGGAACCCCGTCTAACGGACTACGTTCTAATTATAGTACCGCACTCAAAAAAATTGCCAAAATTATAAAATGTGATTTCAATTAGTGAAACGGCATTTACACGTTATTGAGCGGGGACTTTGTCGGGTTAACCAGGTATCGGCAGCACGCGAATGGGCACTGTCAGAGCAATTTTACCGGCTTTGACGGCACTGTCAGAGTAATTCGAACTGACAAAAAGAGCCTCTTGATTATAGACAATTAGACTGTGAGTTGACGCCATTCCGTCAACGCAGCGCAGCGGCGGATTTTGAAATCTTGGCGTCTGTGGAGGTGGCGTTCCTGATTGAAATGATTGTGAATTGAAGAGTGGATCGAAGCGAACTTCTGAAGCGACTTTGTGCTCTTGAATTTGGCCATTGCTCGTTCTCGTCGTCGAAACGGTTGATGTGAATTTTCTGCCCGATTGTTGAGCCACCGACCCGTCACTTGACGCCCAGCAATTCCGATAACCTTCATCGCGGCGCGATATGGGCGAAGGCGGTCTGTCACTACCGTCCTTGGGCTGCCGTGTCTCCTCATTGCTTTCTTCAAAAATCTCAAAGCAGCCTTGCGGTCTCGCTTCTTCGTGACAAAGACTTCAAGGACCTCTCCTTCGTGGTCAACGGCCCGCCACAGGTAGCTGACGTCGATCCCTCGTTCGTGGAGTAGGTCTTCGACCTGCCGCAATGACAGGGGGAAGCGGACGGACATCGTGACTGCCAGCCGGATGACATGTGACGAGGTCTTGAAATAGCGGAACGGATTTCTCATCCGGCGACGCTACGAAACAAGATGGGCTGGCTCAAGCCAGTTTCCTCTGATACCGCCTCTGCGAGCAATTGAGGCTGGGCGCTGTTTAGCCACAACAGGACGTTAGGTAGACTTGGCATCACCTATTGAGATGACCAGGAGACCTCATCGAACGTGGCGGTGTCATCTATGGACCCCCCCTCTGATTGCAAGTGCTTTTTGAAGTGGAAAGCTAGGTGGGTTTGCAGTAATCGATCCGGCCTCTCGGCGCAGCAGTTTGTTTGCGCAACGTGTCCCGGTACGCGCATTCCTTTCACTCAGGCATCTTTGCAGGTCTGAGCAAAAGGACATCAAGCTGCTGCTCGGGCCAATAGTTGGTCTTTTGCACTTCGAAACGTGTGGGTGAAATTTTCTTGACGTTGCTGGCGCAAAAGCTGACCAGGTTTTCAGGCGCCTCCTTGTCAACAACCAGCCTAAACTTCCCGATAGGCCCCGCCCAGTTGGCGCCGGTCGTGAGGATGTATTCCAATCTGTGTTCGCTCAAATAACCCGTCGACGGGTTCAGGCGTTTGCGGGCCCGGCGGACAGCAGCGACGAACCGATCATCGATACAGTAACGCTGTTTTACGCCCCCATCGACTTTGGCGCCGACTTCTTCCAGACCGATCATCGGATTTGCCGATCCGCCCACAGACGGACGGTATTCATGTTCAACAAATACTTCCGTTTCCGCCGGGAACGTCTGGTTCCAATAGTACGTCGTATGTAGTGACCAGTTGGGATAGAAGTGCTTTCTGCTGCCCAATCCTATGTCATAGCTTTCTTCCCGAACGATGCCGAGGCGAACAAATTCCTGCGCCACCGCTAGCGGGAGACCGTCAAGTGCTTTGCGTGTTTGTTCAAGGTGGGGACCCATAGGAATCGCGTAGGTGCTCAACATATTCGTGCGTTCCAACCCCATGGCATAAGCGCGCTGCTCGACCATTGCCACGACAGGGATTTCATCCACTTTGGTCTGAAATGCCAGGAAATTTACGGGATCATCTGTTGGCAAATTATAATCGTTCCCTTCAGACATTGGCTGTAATACCGGCATTGGAAAAGCGACGAGCGTTGTGATGTCTTTCTGTGAACGGTTGAAGAAACGGTACTGAACCTTGATACGGCTTGCCGAAACGTAGAGCTCTTCCGAACGCATTTCGATGTCTGCCGTACGTGCCAGCACCAGTCCGCCGGTCGCGAGGTGAGCGACTGAATCGTTTGCGGCACCGGGCTGTGCATGGAGTGTCACGCAAAAGGCAATCAAAACCATCGGCATGGTGGTGCGAAAGGATACTGACATCCGACTTTGCCTCCCTAAAGTTATTGACTCGAACATTGACCAAGGAGGCAGATACCGCTTCTGCACTGATTTGGCCGACTGCAGGATGCACCAGCCCCCAGGAGTCCGCCGGTCGAACCGCGTACGACCCTTGCCTCGCCGATCGTAATGTTTGCGGCCCGACCGGCATAGTTGTCGACAAATTGCATCTCGACGTGACCAACACTGTTTTGTAGCCGTCCAGAACTGTTTGCGATGACACTGCCTCCGTTAACGTCATAATTGCCGCGAGAGATTGTCAGGCGATAGCCGCCGTCGCGGTTCACCACCAGATGACCATAGAGCCATGAGCGGTCTCGGACGACGACACTGCCCGCCCATGAATTATGAGTCGACATGTGGCGGATACCCACGCCACTAAACAAACGTGGGGTGAAGGCCATATATTTGCCCCCGCCGTCGACTTGAAACTTGACAAAGACCTCGCCGCCAGAACCTAGATTGAATGACTGCCGGGAACGCACGGAGTTGCCGTCACGCCGGCCATTTTTGACGCGGCCATTGGTCCAGGCACCACCACTGAGTCGAAGCCCTGCCCTGGTTTGCGAGAGGTTGCCGACAAAAACTGCCACACGGGTCCATCCGTTCGGTGCCAATGGCAGACGCGTGGCCGCCCGACCGCCACCAGGTTGAACCGGCGGTGTCGCGGCCACACCGGAGCCAATAGCGAACGGTATGGCACCCCGTGGTGCCTCCTGACCAATTGGCTCCGCCAGCCCGCGCGCCGCGAGGCGTTGATTCCACCAGTTATGACAGAACTCAGGCGACACAAGACTGAGGATGACGTTGTAGCCATGACCCACGAGTGTGGAATCGGCACGGCCCGAGTTTCCGTCATAGGCACGGGCAAAGACATTCCTGCCCGGCCTTTGGCCAATCGCACAACATGACCGCCCCAGAAAGCATTTACTGTCCGGCGTCGGTGCCGGACCATAACGAAAATTTGGCACGGCACTCGCCCCCCAACTGGGTATGTTTGCATTGGCCATCCACCCCGCGGCGATCGGGTAGGATACCGGACCGAACATTCGCGTTGGATATCCTCCTCTCATCGCTGCGCCGCTTGCACTCTGCGCTCCCCCGTCGCAGGTCAGGGCATATCGATAAGGCCGGGAGTTCGTTCGTGACGTTATGCAACAATCGCGCCCGGGTGTGCAGCGTCCGACTTGCGCACGCGCCGTTGATGACCATCCCGCCAATCCGGCAATGTCTGCAGGGACGGTGATGATGAATGTGAGCGAAAGAACTGCCGCAAACCGCGAGATGGCAACAAGCATGACTAACTCCACCGTTTGAAGGCGAGCGGCCGACCGGAAACAACTCTCCAACATTGATCCGTCGGCTCCCAGCGCCACGTCATAAACGGATAGTGCTGCCTCGTTTCTCCATGGTGCCCTTCAGCGAATTCATCATCAATGCCCCATGGAACCATAGTCGCGTCGACCGCCGCTTATGGGTTGTGATGTATTGAAATCGTATCCAGGAGAAACCCATCGTTCATTGAGATGGATCAAGTCACAACGAGCGGGCTCGACGTTTCCAATGCCAGGTTCAACAGCGCCGCATTATTGAGGTCGCAACGCGGCCTCAACGTTCGCCAACTCATGATCGCTCCCCGAGCCGATAAATACCCTGGCACTTCTTGCGCTGGATCAAGGCAACACAAAAATCCCCACGGTATTCGCAAGACACCGGATTTAACGAGCGGTTCAAATGAGGCCTCTGCAGCGACATATTCTTGGAATTTTCATAACTTTCGTTCTCTCGGTCCTGCTCTTTGCTGGTCCGAGCATCGGGCTGCTGCACGCCAAGCAGAAACCGATCACGATCAATCTCTTCTGGCAACAGGGCTGTCCACATTGTGCCGGCGCCAACACTGCCTTGACGGAACTTGTACGGGCCAACCCGTTGCTCCGGCTCCGCAAGTTTCAGGTTGGCAATGACACGAATGCGGATCGGTTGTTCACGAAGACACTCGCGTCTTTCGGACACAAGCAAGCTGCCGTGCCGCTCGTGATCATCGGGGATCGTTCGTTTCTCGGGTTTTTCGATGACGGCCGCAGTGCCGAACTATACAGGCAGGCGGTCGAGCGATGCCAAAGCGAACCCTGCCCCGATCTCGTCGGCACACTTTCCAAACAACCAGTGGAACGCGGCGATAACGCGCCCCTTGTTAATGGTTCTGCCTATCAGCGGCCAGCACGGCATGTTCTGCCTGAAGTCTTCGATCTGCCGGTCATCGGTGAAGTTCGACCCCGCGATCTGTCGCTCCCCGCACTTACTGTGTTGCTTGCAGCCATCGACGGCTTCAACCCTTGTGCAATGTGGGTGCTTGTCTTCCTGATCGGCCTGTTGCTGGGACTGAAAGACGAGAAGCGTATGTGGATCCTGGGGGGAGCATTTCTTGGGGCCACAGCCGTCATGTACCTTGCGGTCATGGCCGCGTGGCTCAATCTGCTCGTGTTTCTTGGTGTCGTCGTCTGGGTGCGTACCGCGATCGGCGTACTGGCCGTTGGCGGTGGCGTCTTTTTTCTCCGTGAATACTGGACAAAACCGGAAGCCGCGTGCCGGGTTACCAATCCAACCCGGCGGCAAAAAGTCATGAACGCGTTTCGCTCGGTCGTAAACGGCGAACAACTCGTACTTTCCGTCCTGGGGATCATGGCCCTGGCCGTAATGGTGAATTTCATTGAACTTCTATGCTCGGCAGGCATTCCGGCGGTCTACACTCAGATTCTTGTACTCAATGATCTGCCACCAACGGCCTATTATGGTTATTTGCTCCTCTACATTACCGTCTTCATGATCGACGATCTCGCAATATTCGCGACCGCCATGTTTGCGCTTCGGGTATCGGGGCTCACGGGCAGCTATGCCCGCGTCTCACACCTGATCGGCGGTGTCGCCTTGCTGGTTATCGGGGCAATCATGCTGTTGCGCCCGGAACTCCTGAGCTTCGGTTGATTGTCGTCAAGCGAACTACGACCGTGGACCCCAGGGAAGCTAATTGTGCAGCTTGATCCAGATCACTTCCCTAGCAGCGGTAAGGCTGTAAATTTTCGTGCATGGGCTTGGAAGGTCGTGTGACCGGATGGGTGAGGAAACCCAAACTCGGAGGAATAGCGAAATGGACCGCCGCTTCGCCTTGGCGCGATATGAAATCGACGGGAGTCTGGACACCAGTTTCCACGGTGACGGTAAAGTCTTGACCAGTTTCCCGGAACCTGTTGGTGGAGGAATTGTCGCCATAGCCCTCGATGCCAGTGATCGGATCGTTGCTGGCGGTTCAGTAGATGGAAAGTTCGCTGTTGCGCGTTACACGACAGAGGGGATCTGGACACCAGTTTCCGCGGTGACGGGACGGTGGTGACAGATTTTCGATCCACTGAAAAAGAGTCAATTCAGGCACTGCGCATCGATCATCGTAACAGGATCATTGTGGTCGGCTGGGCCGACAGGCGTATGGCGCTCGCCCGCTATCATGAGGATGGGGCGCTTGACAGCAGTTTCCATGGCGACGGAAAAGTTCTGACCGACTTTCGGTCGACCGAAAGGGAAGTGGCACGCTCAGTGGCACTAGACAGATGGGGCAACATCATCGTCGGCGGTTCGGCCGACGGCAAGTTCGCCTTGGCACGATACACGGAAAACGGCAGTCTGGATGCGAGCTTCCACGGCGACGGCAAGGTACTGACGGACTTTGCATCGACGGAAAACGAAAGAATTTGTGCTCTAACCGTGGACCGGCGCGGGAGAATTGTTGCGGCGGGCAAAGCGGAGAACCTCACTGCAAACGTCGATGCCAGGTTTGCGCTGGCCCGATACACGGAAGATGGAAACCTCGATCCCAGCTTCCACCGCGACGGCAAGGTGTTGACCGACTTCTGGTCTCGCCGCGAAGAAACGATTACCGGGATCTCGGCGCTCGCCATTGATGACGCGGACCGGATCGTTGTCGGCGGTTTCACGGATCACAAGTTTGCGCTGGCCCGCTACACCGAAGATGGAAACCTCGATCCCAGCTTTCATAGGGACGGCAAGGTCGTCACGAATTTCCGATCGACCTATCACGAATTGATAAACGGCCTGGCCCTCGACCATTTGGGACGGATTGTCGTCGCAGGCCTTGCGGGCGGCAAGTTCGCCTTGGCTCGCTATACTGAAGACGGCAACCTCGACACAAGTTTCGACGGCGACGGAAAAGTCATTACCAATTTCCGGTCCACGGATCACGAGGGCGCACACGACATCGCGATCGATCGTCATGGCCGGATCGTTGCGGCCGGATTTGCCTGGGATTTTTGACAGAGCAAACCCGGAATAGCTGGCTAGGCACTGTCTGCTGACACTGTAAGCCGCACAGGAGGTCAAGGTCTTCCCTACTAAAGTCGCCCGACCAGTTGTTTCTTCAATAGAAGGAGGCATAACGCTACCGTGACCACAACCCCTCCGCCCTCAGCGGGACCGATCCTCGTTGCGATCGACTTCTCCGAAGATTCCCGGTTCGCTCTGCTCTGGGCAGCGCGGCAAGCTGACCTCGAAGGCGCGCCGCTCATTGTCCTTCACGTCGTCCATGATCCGGCAGCAAGCCCGGGCTTCTATCGCAAGCCGGGTGAGGACTGGTTGCGTCCCATGATCGACGTCGCCAAAGACATGATGGAGGAATTTCTCGTTGAAGCAAGAAATCAACACCCTGGCCTGACCGCCCTGACGGCAGCGCACGTCAGGCTCGTCACCGGCCTGCCAGCGGGCCGCATCACGGAAGTCACAGAGGAGATCTCAGCGCACCTGGTGGTCGTGGGCAGCCGCGGCCGTACCGGCCTGCAGTCGATCCTGCTCGGTTCCGTTGCAGAACGGGTGGCCCAAATCAGCAGCGTCCCGGTGGTAATCGTTAAGTCGCCGGCGGCGGAGTCCGCCGAATGACCGAGGAGCTTGATGTGGCCGCGCTGCTCACAGGGTTGATCGGTGGCCTCGCCCTGTTCCTGTTTGGCATGGACATAATGACCCAAGCCCTTAAACGGGTAGCAGGCGACTACATGAAGACTATGCTCGCCAAGGTGACAAGGAACCGGTTCATAGGTGTCGCCACGGGTGCCACGGTAACGGCCGTCGTACAGTCGTCGTCAATCACGACCGTTTTGCTCGTCGGTTTCATTTCAGCCGGACTAATGTCGACCTCGCAGAGCGTTGCCGTCATTCTGGGTGCAAATATCGGCACCACGGTCACCGCGCAGATCCTTGCTTTCAAAGTGACGAGCTTCGCCTTGCCGATCCTTACGGTAGGCTTTTTCGTTTCGTTCATTGCTAAACGGGAGGAATGGCGCCAATACGGCATGATTGTTCTGGGTCTGGGCCTCGTGTTCTTCGGCATGGGGTTCATGAGCGATGCAATGACACCGCTACGCAGCTACGCGCCGTTTCTCAACTTCATGATATCGCTCAATCACGTGTTGCTGGCGGCACTCGTCGGGGCGGTGTTTACAGCGATCATTCAATCCTCTTCTGCAACCACAGGAATCTTGATCGTCATGGCGGGACAGGGCCTGGTGGGACTTGAGGCCGCGATCGCCCTCGCGCTCGGCGCCAATGTCGGCACTTGCGTGACCGCAATTCTGGCATCAATCGGCAAGTCGCGGGAAGCCGTTCGCACGGCTCTCGTGCACACATTGTTCAACATTGCCGGCGTTCTGATCTGGATCAGTTTCGTACCCGAACTCGCGGAACTGGCACGGCGCATTTCTCCGGTGCATGCCGAAATAAACGGCCTTGAGCGGGTAGCGGCCGAGGTTCCACGCCAGATTGCCAATATCCACACCTTCTTCAATTGTATGAACACCGTTCTGTTCATCGGATTTACCGCACAGATCACCCGGTTGGTCGAATGGCTCGTCCCGGACCGGCCACTTACCATCGACAAACATTCTGTCCCCCGGCACATCGACGATCAGCTTCTCGGAACACCAACTATCGCCCTTGATGCAGCCAGGCACGAGACCGTAAGGCTCGGCGGACTGGTGCGAGACATGCTCAATGCTGTCGTCCCTACAGCCACGTCCGGCAGCCGCCTGCAACTCGACAGGCTGGCGGCGATGGACCGGCCGGTTGACACTTTGCATCGCGAGATCATCGGCTATTTGCGCAAAGTCAGTTTGGGCCGTCTCACTTCTCCCCAGTCGGATATGCTGGTGGCCTTGATCAAGATAGCCAACGATCTCGAACATATTGGTGACCAGATCGCTAGGGATCTGGTCGCCTCTTCCCAAAAGCGTATCAACGAGAATGTTTTAATCAGCCGGCCGACCGCCCGTGCCATCACGGACCTTCACACCAAGGTTCTCAGCGCACTGGACCAAACCCTCGTGGCACTCGATCAGGAAAACAAGGAAGGCGCAGAGGCGGTTCGCGCCATGAAACATGACCTTGCCCAAATGATCGACAAAATTGCCCGCCACGAGATCGTGCGGCTGCAGGCGGACGAACCGAGGCGTCTGATAACATATGCACGCGAAATCGAATTGATCGAAACGCTCGATGCCATCTTTAAGACGGCGCGGAGAATTGCGCAGACCCAGATCAAAATGTTCGATGCCATCCACGCAACCCAACCGCCTATTTCTGGGGAAACTGCCTGATAGAGCCAGAAGTATTGTCAGACAATGGATCTGTCCAGCGTGCTGCAGAGGTCAATGCCGCTAGGGTTGACACTCATCAATGTTGATCGAGCTCCATGAGCATTGTCAGAGAAACACGATCTGACCGGCAATGTCCTACGATGGTTGGATCTCACGCAGCGAGTTGACGCTGTTCTGCCAGTGCAGCAGTGCGGTTCAGTTTGAAGTCATGGCGTTCGTAGAGGTGGCGTTCTTGATTGAAATGGTTGTGGAACGAAGCATGGATTGAAGCGAACTTTTGAAGTGATTTTGCGTTCCTAAATTTTGCGGTTGCACGCTCTCGTCGTCGAAACGGCTGATGCGAGTTTTCAACTTCATTGTTCAGCCAACGACCCGTTATTTCGCGGGCCTGATTGCCAATCTGTTTCATGGCTGCTCCACAGGAGCGCAGACGGTCCGTCACAGTCACTTCCGGAAGACCGTATCGTCTCATCGCTTTCCGCAGGGATCTTAAGGCAACCCAGCGATCCCGCCTCTTTGTGACGAACGCTTCCAGGACTTCTCCTTCATGATCAACCGCCCGCCAGAGGTAGTGGGCCTCGCCGTTGACCCGGACGAAAACCTCATCCAGATGTCATTTCCATTGAGGCATACGATGCATAGAAGCCGGGCGCCGTTGTTGCCGCATAACACCAGCCCGAGTAATCGCATTTGCGCTCAAGCGCCGCGAGTTTGACGGTGCCACAACAACTTCTACGTCCAGCGCCATTTGATTTCACGAATGACATTTCGGTAGTTTCGAGGTGAGTCGATGAGCAAATTGCACGACGTGGTCGCCGCGGCTTAACCTAAAGGAAGCCCCAGAATCCACGCGCCCGCGATTCCTCAACGCGACAACACCGCCGTATCTCCCGCTCACTCGCCAGATGAATCCAATGTTTGCAAATAGGCCAGCAGGTTGGCCAAGCGTTGCGCGGGCAGGAATCTCAGAGACAGCATATCGGCGCCCGGCACTCCATTGGCAATTTTGTGCAGCGCCTGAGCGGGCCTGTTCTGGGCAACCCATCCAAGCGCAGGTTTGTCACCGCTTTCGCCTTGAATATAGGCCTTACCGTCCGCCTGATGGCAAGACACGCAGGCTCCCTCAAAAATGTCCTTGCCCAGGAGAGGGTCACCAATAGATTTACCCGCTGGAATAAGATCGCCGGAATCAAACTGGCCGACACTTACAAAACGTGCCAGGGCATCGATCTGATCCTTAGCCAGTCCGTCAAGATAGACCTTGTGACCGGGGGCGCCCATGGTTGCGGTTAGTTTGGCCGGGTTTTTTCCGACAGCCTCGCGCAAGCTGGCAAAGACCTCTGAATTGCCGAGTTTGCCCAGATGGCCTTTCCTGCCGCTGTAGTCCCAGCCATGACAGGAAACGCACCTCCAAGTATTGCCCACGGCAGTTTTTATCTCTTTTGGGTAATCCGGGTTTCTCTGTTCCGGCGGTGATTTGCCTGTCACCAGCCATTGATTGTCATAGAGCTTGCCACCTAGACTGACAGTCCAGGCCTCACCCGACCCTTGAGCGTAGGCCGGCGCCACAACTGATGCGGTCGCAAGCATCATGATTACATTCAGAAGAATTTGGAAGCGCATGTCAGACCCCAACTCAAAACGGACATTCCACAAGTGGTCTCTCGAATCGATCTAAATGATAACGGAAGACCGCAAATCATAGAACGGTACAACTCTCTTCCGACCAGCCGGATTTGGAGGTTCGACGTTCTACTCTCTCATGGTCTCGTGTAACAGGCGACCATCCTGCATAACAAGGACAGAAGCATCCAGATGGTTTGCCTCTTGCCTATCGTGGCACACATAAAGAAGGTTCGCCTGCGTTACCCGGACCATTTTCGAAATCAGCTTGAGCATGCGACGTCGCAATTCCGGATCGAGGTTGGCGACGGGTTCATCCATGAGGAGATGTTTTGGTTCTGGCGCAAGCGTACGGGCCAGTCCTGCGCGTTTGGCTTCGCCGGCGGAAACTTGATGAGGATAGCGATGCGCCAGCGCCTCCAGTTCAACGCACGAAAGCATTTTTTTGACGCGTTCACGCCGTTCCGCCCGGTTCAAATGTCCAAGACCAAAAGCAACATTCTGCGTCAGCGTCATGTGGGGCCATAAAGCTGGTCTTTGAAACACGAATCCAATGCTGCGTTGGAATGGCGGGATCATCACGTCCTGTCCAGTGACCAGAGTTTGATCGACCCACACTTCACCGGCATCGGGCACATCAATGCCTGCGATCAGACGAAGCAGCGTGGTCTTGCCGCTGCCGGAGGGTCCGATTATTACTCTTTTTGCGTCATCCGGAAGCTGCAGATCGACGTGATCAACGGCGACGACGTCACCGAACCGCTTGGTCAGGCCACGAACGATAATCATGCCTTCCCCTCGGCCAGCCGTCCCCAAAGTCGGATAGCGGCTACGATACAAAATCCGCCGAAAAGAGTTACCGCGGTGATAACGAAACACAAGGCCGCGACAGATTCCGACGCCCCGTAATGCAGATAGTTGTAGATCCGCATCGTCAGTGTCGCCTGACCTGCCGGAGCTACCAGCAATGTTGCGGCAAGTTCACCGATGGCGAGCACAAAAACCGCGAAGGCCGCGGCGACGAGCCCCGGAGTGAGCAATGGGAGGATGACAAGCGTCCATCGCCGTCGGGCCTTGCGGCCCAACACTGCAGCCGCGTCGAAAAGCAGAGGATCCACCCGCATCCTCTGAGCATAGATGAGGATCGCGGCAAGCGGCGTAAAGCGGGAAAGCACAACGATGATTGGCATCAATGCAGTGCCATATGCCGCATCAAGCGCCGGGGTGTTCCATAAACCGACAGTCCCGATTCCGACCAGCGCGGGCGGCAGCGACAATGGTGCAAGTGCCGTAAGCCACCACAATCGCGTCCAAGAACCGTCATGTAAAAGCCGGAAGCATAATGCCCCCGCTAGCGGCAAACAGAGCAAGCCGGCGAGGGCTGCTGTCTGAATCGAAAAGGCTAACTCCCGCTGTGCCAGCGACATCGTTGCAGCCAGGTTGTTCCATGACCCTGTCAGCCCGGCAAGAATCATGAACGGAACCGAAACCTGAAGGACCACGAGGCAAATAGCTCCCCATTGAAGGAGCTTGAGCCAGGACGGCCAATCCGGCGCCGTCCCCCAAAGCGCGCCCGGTTTTGATGCAGACAAGGCTGTTCGCCGTGCAACGCGCCATGCCAGAGCAACACTGGACATGCCAACCGCAATAAGTGGAAACGACAGAGCCAGGGCTCGAACAGCGTCATTGGTGGCGCTGAAATCAGCAAAAATCTCCAGCCCGTAAACATTGGTCTGGAACAGCGACGGAACCGTGTATCCGGAAAGCGCCAAAATGAACACCAGGATGGCGCCGACAGCAATCGCAGGTGCTGCAAGCGGCAGGATGACAAACATCAACGCCCCGATGTCATTGCGGCAGACCCGCGCAGCTTCAACGAGCGCTCGGTCAATCGTCTGAAGGCCGATTGCCGCAAGGGCAAGACTGAGCGGAAGCATTGCCATGACATGGACCCACCCGCTCGCAATCCAGCCGGAAACCGGTGGTATCCGCATTCCCAGGACCTCTGCAAGCGTGAGGATACCGTCGCCAACAAATGTCCATGCCAGGGCGTGGACATAGGGCGGGATGGCTATAAGCACCAGCGGCAACCACAAGAGGCCGCGCACCATCGGGGTCCGCCATCCGACCATGGCGGCAGCGGCAAGCGTTCCGATTGCGGTTGAAACAAGGGACACAGACGCGGCATAGAAAACTGTGTTGATGAAAAGGTGAAGCCGACGGCCCGAAGGGATCATCAGGGCAAGCACGCTTGTGTCGCCGGACACCACCTCAACGACTGCGGAGATCAACAAGAACAGTACAGGACCAAATACAATGAGCAGGTACGCCCCCAAACCGGTCCACTGCCACAACACGGCGTATGTCGGAGCCCGGAACACACCGGGGCATGATGGGATTGGACCCGCCGGTGTCATCTGACGAACATCTCGGTGAGGTCCAATCTTGCGCGTTCGCGGTAACGGTAAACCTCATTCATGGAAACACTCATTGTCCTGATTGGTCGCGGCAATGCGCAGGGTGGCCGGGCGTCCACCTCCCTGATCGGAACGTGAATCCAGCCAGCCTCGACCAAGCGTTTCGTCACTTTTTTGCTCAGCAGAAAATCAATCAGCGCCATGCCGTGTTTGGGGTTGGGACTGCCCGCCACCAGCGCGACCGTATTTGGAATGACCAGAGTGCCCAGGCCTCCGTCTTCTTGATCCGGCATCACAATGGCAACCGGTTGGCCGCGCACGATCGCAGCGCAGGCATCGTCTGTGTCTGTCAACCCGAAATCCAGTTTCCCGCTCACGACCTGGTCGCGAACCGTCGAATTGCCGTCGAGAACCTTGGTGCCTCTGTCGCGTAATCGCTTGAAAAAGCCTGCTGCACGGTCCGGCCCCAGGGCCGCGTAAAGCGCCGCAGCATGAGTTGCCGTCGTCCCAAAGAGCGGATGGGCGACCGCCCTCTTCTGATTTTGAAGTGAACCCTGTGTAAAGGCGAAGATCGAACGGGGGCGATCGCGCACTGCAAGCCGCTCTGTATTCACAATGATAATTCGGGCGCGGCCACCAAATCCCGTCCAGAAATCGTCGGGATCGCGAAACTGAGTCGGTATTTCATCCGCACTTGGGGGGCGATAGCGGGCAAGGGCAGCGTTGTTTTTAAGGAGAATTGTCTGAACGGCCTCACCGTTCCAAAACACGTCCGCCCGGGGTTTGCGCCGCTCGGCAATCAAACGGTTGACGAGGCCAGTGGTCTTTGCAGCTTCCACATCATAGACCGCAAGCACCTTGATCCCCGACTGTTTCTCGAACGCGCGCAGAATCGGCTCGGCATAATGCTGATCGACCGACGCATAGATCACCACCGACTCTTCGCTCTCGCAGGCCGCCAGAAGAACACTGAAGGCCATGACCATGAACGCCGCCCAAATTCTGTTACGACCCACAAAGCAACACACCGCCTTGGTAATCAGGGCGCCGGCCATACCTCCAAGGCTCCAAACGCCATTGATCAGCACTGGATTATCCATTCCCGGTTTCATCGTCTTGTGTCAGTGGCCGGTCGCGTGACCGCACGCGCCACAGAACCGGTCCGCAGCAGTTAGCGCTGCACCGCACGCCGGACATTTTGCAGACGGCGGTGGAGGTGGAGGCTCTGCCAGCACTGAAGGCGCCAGTGCAGAGGTTGCAGGCGGTGCTGCAAGGACATCTTCGATCTTGTCGCGTTCTACATCGATGTTGGTGCCCGGGGCAATTTCGATTGTCGCGGTCTCCGCGGTCAGGGCTACAACCCGGCCATGGATGCCGCCGGCAACGACGACCCAGTCCTCCTGGGCCAACCCGGCCACCAGAGCCTTGAGGCGTTTTTGTTTTCTTTGCCGGGGCCGCAGGAAGACAAAATAGAAGACGACAAAGATGATCAACAGCAGCAGCAATTCGAAGAGTCCGAATCCCATTGAACTTCACCTCATATTTCTTTTCGTTGTACCAGCCCTGATCGATAGAATTTCAGCGACGAACGGTTTGACCAAACAAGCTGTGAATCGACATTCCCGGCCACCGGTGGTGGCAACTCAGCGCGAGACTTGTTGACCGCATTGAATGCAGAAGCGGTTACCAGGGCGCAAAGGTGCCCCGCATGCTGCACAGTTCGCACCTTCGCCGGGTGGCTCCGGTTGCGCGGCGGAGACGTTAGCCTCGACGCCCGCCCCGCACTGCGTACAGAATTTTCTGTCAGGCGGCAAAGTCGCACCGCATGCAGCACACACGATCGATAGTTTGGGCAGAAAGCCGCCGCACTTCAGACACTGGGCCTGTCGCCCGACATTGGTTGCGCCACATTGCGGACAAATTGAATGTCCCATCATCTTACTCCCGTTATCGCTTTTTCATCGAACTCATTCGCCCATCGCCATGTCCAGTCGGGCTTCCGCTGCAACACTGGCGTCGTCTGCCAAGAGCAAAAATGACTGACTCGGCAATGTTGCCTTCAGTGGCCAGAACCAACTCGACATTATGGTCGGATGACTTCTCATGAACTGCACTAACGATCCGTCCAAACCACACCCCTCATTAAGCGTCGGGACAAGTATCGGGCAGTTGGTCGAACTTCCTCCATGAGACAGTCCCTGCGATCTTTGGTTACGGCTCTCCAGTCATTTCGAAACCTGAACCGCGAGCCGGCACAGGATAAACAGTAGTTGGATTTGATTGAGCAGAAGCTCTGCTCGAATCCGAGTTCACTCTTCCACTAATTGGCTGTCCTCAAGAACCAATTGCTCGCCAGTTGCCCCTTGAGTCGCGAGTCCGGTCTCGGTGACACCGGGATCGGGTATCTTCTTTTTCTTGACCAATGTTCCCGTTATTACGACTTCTTTCAAAGACAGGCTGGAATCCCAACGGTCGAGCCCTTGAATATAAACGAATTCTCCGGTCTCGATGACAACGATGGCGCCGGGTTTGGAGTCTTTGGCCGTACCTTTGAGCGTCACTTGCTTGCCCACCAGATCTTCGAGCTTCTTCGTACTTTCATCAGTCATCGTCAAAAATTCTCCTGAAAATGCGCCCCCAGATAGTATCCCGAGTCCAACCAGAACCGCAGCAATTGGGCCAAACGTCAATTTCCTCATGTCGCGACATGTCACGGGCGGGGAATTCCAACACAATATACCTGGCTGTCAAAGTGATCGTCCGGACCTGACGGCGGCGGCGGCAAATTGTGCTGCTTGCTCTGATATACTTTCATTGGGTTGCCTAGGCGTTCCGCCGGGTCAGACGGGTGACTATGATTGGCATGCCACCAGGAATCGGTGGTCTGATCATAAAACCCGTAGTCAAAGTTTACAAAGCCACCCGGTCTTCTACGATCATAGTCATAGCCGCGCATGTCCACCTTCCCGGTTGCAGGATCGGGAGGAGAGTGCGGCGGTTGTCCGGCACCCCAGTAATGCTTCGAGAAAATAGCTGTCCTGCGTCCCGTTGTTCGCTCGATTTCAGCGGCCCGGGTCCGGGCTTGTGCAAGCGTTGAATATGCTTCGTCCAGCGGCGGATTATGGTGAACTCCAAGGTTCAGAGCCGTGATTCCGATGCACCCCGCATGGAGTGTGCTGCGTTCCACCGGTGTCATCGGGCGTCCCGTATTCCTTTCCCACATACGCACATAGTCATCCAAGGAAAACGTTCTTGAAAACGTTCCTGGCGGAAGACGCGAGAAAGTTGGACCTGCAGGTGGCGGCGGCGGCGGCGGCGGTGGCGGCGGCGGCGGCGGCGGCGGCGGCGGCGGCGGTGGTGGCGGCGGCGGCGGTGGTGGAGGCGGCGGCGGCGGTGGTGGTGGCGGAGGCGGCGGTGGCGGAGGCGGCGGCCGGCGGCGCCGGAAGGAGGGCGACGAGCCCGCGATCAAGTTCTCCGACATCCGTCGCGGAAGGCTTCACGGAGTGCGCAC
>JAJFHC010000208.1 GCA_021775835.1 Hyphomicrobiales bacterium
AGCATGGCGGTGTCGTCGAGAAATGTCCCCATCAGGATGAAGGAGAGCTGCATCAGGATAAGGATCGTCCAAGGGTCAAGACCAAGTTGATCCGTAAACAGATTGTCAATCGCCTTGACAGCGCCAAGCCCGTCAAAAACCGCACCGAAACCAGTGGCGGCCAGAATGATCCACATGAACATGCACGAAATTGCGAGTGTCTGACGAACCGATACTTCAAGCACTTCACGGGTCATGCGGCCTTTGAGGACAGCAGCAGCGAACGCCGTCATGGCGCCGATCGCGGAACTTTCAACCAAAGACGTCCAGCCGTTCACAAAGGGAATCATCATGGCAAGGAAGATGAGGACCGGCAGCAAGCCCGCCCGTAAAAGCCGCAGCTTTTCGGACATGGGCACATTCCGTTCCTTTTCCGAGAGCGGCGGCCCGAGTTCAGGTTGCAGATGACAACGGATGGCGATGTAGAGAACGAACATTCCAGCCATCATCAGACCGGGGAACACACCAGCAAGCCAGAGCTGGCCAACCGGTTGACGGGCGATCAGGGCATACAACACGAGGACAACCGACGGCGGCACGAGAATTCCCAATGACGATCCGGCCTGAACAACGCCGGTGACCATTCGCTTGTCATACCCGCGGCGCAGCAGTTCCGGCAGCGCGATCGTTGCGCCGATGGCCATCCCTGCGACCGAAAGGCCATTCATGGCCGAAACCAGCACCATCAATCCGATGGTGCCAATCGCCAGACCGCCCTTCAATCCACCCATCCAGACGTGAAACATCTTGTAGAGGTCGTCGGCGATCTTCGACTCCGACAGGACGTATCCCATAAAGATGAACATGGGCAATGTCAGGAGCGGATACCATTTCATCACTTTCATGGCAGCCGAGAAGGGGATATCAGACCCCCCAGTGCCCCACAAAAGGATTGCGAAGATGGCCCCGATTGCGCCGATTGCACCAAAGACACGCTGGCCGGTGAACAGCATGAGCATCATGGTGGCAAACATGAAAATGGCGATCATTTCCTGAGACATCAGAGCGCCACCTTCCGGATCTTTGCCACATCTTTTATGAGTTCGGATATGGCCTGAAGCAGCATCAGGAAAAGGCCGAAACACATGAGTCCCTTGATGGGCCAAAGATAGGGTCGCCAGGCGGTCGGACTGCGTTCCAGACGTCCGATGTTTTCCGAACCGGTGAACAGGCCGGCGAAAAACTCGAAGGGTTGATCCTTGAAATGCCCGAGCGAATATGCCGTTGACCCAATTCCGCCATAGAGCAGAACACCGAGATAAAACAGCAGAAACATGATGGTGATCGCATCAATCTGCGCTTTTCGCATGTCCGACCATTCGCCGTAGAACAGATCCATCCGTACGTTTGATCCAAGCTGGATCGAGTAGGGGCCGCCCATGATGTAGTAGGCGACCATGGCGAACTGTGCGATTTCAAGCGTCCAGAGTGAAGGCGCAAAGAATGTTTTGGAAATCGAAGACCACAGAAGGATCGCGACCATGGCAAAAATGCCGTACATCATGATCCGACCAATCCGGCGATTGACGGCATCGACATACCTGACATACGCCCGAGCAAACCTCATGCTGTCCGCCTCGCTGCCGTATCTGGTCGAATTCCCGTCAAGATTGTCTGGCCCTTTCCGTCAACACACTGTTTGCCTCTGCAGGGATACCCAGCGCCTGTGATAGAAGCCTGTGGAGCGTGGATGCCCACGCCTGCTGCCCGGTCTCGTCCGCCACGAGATCATTTCGAACTTCAAACATAACATTCCGGAGGCCGGCCGCCAGACAGTGGCGTACCAGCGTATGCGTTACGCCGTCTGCCGGTCCATACGGTTCGTTCCGGCGCGCATCAAAACCGCTTTCCTGTTCACATAACCCCAGTATGGTATCGGCCAGCCGGCTGTCGGTGTCATGCAGAACACCAAGATCGACGCTGCGCGGCACGCCTTTGTAGGTCCGTGTAAATGTATGAACCGTGATTATCGCTGGCGGCGTACCACTGGCCACCAACCGGTTGATGATCTCGCTTACCTTGTTGTGAAACGGCTCGTAGATTTCATTGATACGCTGCGCACGGTCAGCTGAAGTCAACGCCACATTACCAGGAACGCGAGTGGTTTCGCTAATGGCCGGCATGGCTGCGAGAGAGGTCGATGGTCGATTGCAATCGTACACGAGCCGCGAATAACGCTGCACGATGAGCGGTGCGTCCAGCAACTCCGCAAGCCGTCTTGAAACGGCTTCCGCACCGATGTCCCAGGCAATATGGCTCCTCAGATCTGTCTCGCCGAGGCCCAAACCGTTCAGACTATCAGGAATATGTCTGCTGGCATGTTCACAGATGACAACCGCCGGGCACGAGCCGTTCCCGTTTACGACCAAGGCGGGTGAGCCCAAATCTGCAAGTACAGGTTGTCTGGAAGTCATGGAGCCGCATCCCTCATGAGCATGGCAATCATGCTGTCGAAAATTTTACAACACGCTTATAGGCTGTCAAGTTTTTTACACAATTGAGTTCAATGCGTGAAATCAGAGCAAGAATTTTGACATAAGAGAAACATCGCGCGATGTTGTCTGTAGAGTTATCCGATGACAGCACCCAAAACAAAAATGACCGTGGCCGAGTTGGTGAGAGCCCGATTCAGTGCACTGACAAGAGCCGAAAGACAGCTTGCCAATGCTCTGATGGCAAACTATCCCATGGCGGCCCTCGTGAGCATCACGGAATTTGCCAAAAACGCTGACGTTTCCACGCCAACGGTGTTGAGAACTGCCAAAAAACTGGGCTTTTCCGGGTTTCCTGAATTTCAGAGAACCCTGAGGCACGAACTCGAGGCGACACTCTCCGATCCTATCGCGAAGCATGATCGGTGGGCAAGCGATGCACCGGCAGAACACATTCTCAACCGCTTTGCGGATGCCGTTACGCGGAACCTCAGGCAGTCGCTTAAACAGGTCGATCACAAGGAATTTGATTCGGTTGTGGAACTCCTTGTAGATCCGGGCCGCGACATTCATCTTGTTGGTGGACGGATCACACATGCGTTTGCCGATTACATGTTCACTCATCTGCAGGTGGTCCGCACCGGCGTGCATATGCTGCCCGCATCGCACGCGCTCTGGCCTCATCATCTGTTGAACATGAAGGCCGGCGATGTCCTGATCGTGTTTGACGTTAGACGTTATGAAGCCGCCCTGTCCGAACTGACGGCGATGGCCCACGAGCGGGGAGTCAAGATTGTACTTTTTACCGATCAGTGGCTGTCCTCGATTGCCGGGCAGGCGGCCCACGCCTTCAGTCTCAGAATTGAAGTCCCGTCAGGGTGGGACTCTGGCGTCGCCCCACTGTTCATGGTCGAAGCCCTGATCGCATCGGTCGAAAACGTGCTTTGGCCTCAGACAAGCTCACGGATCAAGGAACTGGAGCAGATTTTCGATGCGTCAGGACGCTTCAGCCGGAAAATCTGACGGGCCGGGAAACATGCATTCCGACAATATCCAAAAACCCTCTGCAGTCAGGATGATGACCACGGACGATGCAGAGGTTGTGCTGGCGATCTATCAGTCCGGCATCGATACCGGGCACGCGACGTTTGCCGAAGCTGTTCCGGATTGGGAAACGTGGCAAAGGGGGCATCTGCCACATTCCAGAATCGTAGCACTGCTGGACGGCGTTGTGGTTGGGTGGGCGGCGTTGTCGCCGGTCTCCGCCCGACATGTCTATCGCGGCGTTTGCGAGGAAAGTGTCTATCTTTCCAGCGATGCACGGGGACACGGGCTCGGTTCGCAACTGATGTCGGCGCTGATCGACAGTTCCGAGAAGAATGGCGTCTGGACGCTCCAGGCCGGCATATTCCCCGAGAACAGGTCCAGCATTGCGCTTCATCTCAAGCACGGATTCAAGATACTCGGCACGAGAAAACGTGTCGGCCGCATGGCGCATGGTCCCATGGCTGGTGTCTGGCGCGATGTTGAGTTGATGGAGCGGCGCAGTCTGATCGCTGGGATCGATTGAAAACACAGCGCATTTGCGCTCTAGCTTGGAATACAGAAAGCTGGCGATAAGGATCAAGAACCATGAAAATCCGGCAACAGATCAGTTGGGTCTACACGGAGGATCTTGAACGCGCTCACGCATTCTACGGCGAATTGTTGGGATTCGAGCGGGTGCTCGATGAGGGCGATGCCTGGATCTACCGCTCGTCGGACAAGAGTTTCGTCGGTGTGTGCAAGGCCATAATGGGGCGCGTGGTTCAACCGGAAGGCAGCATGATTTCGTTCGTAACAAACGATGTCGACGAATGGTATGAGCGCTTCGTATCTGCCGGGGTACCCACACGCGGCAAACCGGAAGTTCTGCCAGCCTTCAATATCTATGCATTCTTTGCTGAAGACCCGAACGGATATGTGGTCGAGTTTCAGCAGTTTCTCGATCCGTCATGGCCGGCAAACTGAACTGTCCCGACAGACGGCAATATCTGAACAAGACAGTTCTTCGGAACCGCGATGGTGTTAAGATGTCCTTCAAGTCAGCCTGCTCAGCATTGATCATTGGGAGACGACAGTGACGACCTACGATTCAAACAAGGTTGCCAGGATCCATCAGGAACTGCATAGCCATCTGCCTTCAGAGTCAGCCCTGCGCATAAAGGCCCTTGAGAGCCTCCTGGTCGAAAAGGGAATGGTCGACTCCCAGGCTGTCGATGCATGGGTTGAATCTTATTCTGAGGATATCGGTCCCAAACGGGGTGCCGCCGTGGTTGCCCGCGCCTGGTGTGACCCGGACTTCAAGGTCCGACTGCTTGAAAACGGTACAGCCGGGATTACGGAGATGGGTTTTCTCGGGCACGCTTCCGGTCACCTCAAGGTTGTTGAGAACACTTCGACTGTCCATAACCTGGTCGTGTGCACGTTGTGTTCCTGTTATCCGTTCTCAATTCTGGGAATGTCGCCCACATGGTACAAATCCAACGAGTATCGGTCCCGGGCCGTACGTGACCCGCGTGGCGTGTTGACGGAATTCGGTGTTGACCTGGCGGACGACGTGGAGATCCGTGTCTGGGACTCCACCGCGGAACTTAGGTATCTGGTTCTGCCGCAACGACCTGCAGGATCGGATACTCTTTCGGAAACGGCTCTGGCCGGCCTTGTCAGCAGAAACGCCATGATTGGCACGGACGTCTGTCGTCCACCTGACGATGGGGGAGCGGCATAATGGATGGTGTTCATGACATCGGTGGTGTCCAGGGGTTCGGGCCGGTCAAGACAAACGAACCTGACGTTCCCTTCAAGACCGACTGGGACGCACGCATGTGGGGGCTCAACGGAGCCATGTCACAGCCCGATGACTGGACGCTTGACTGGTGGCGCCACGTTCGCGAACTGATCGATCCGGTCGACTATCTGACCCGTCCATATTTTGACCAGTGGGCCCAGATTTACATGGCGCTCCTGATTGATTCCGGTGTTGCAAGTCTGGAAGAGATTGTATCGGGACACGCACAAGGCCCCAACCCTGAACTCGGTCCGGTGCTGAAAGCACAAGACGTGCCCGCTGCCATGGGACGTGCAGGGAAATTTGATTCCGATGACACGATCGAGCCCGCCTTCGCTGACGGCAGCAAAGTCAGAACAAAAGCGGCTGGGCATAGCGGCCACACCCGCCTGCCGCGTTACGCCATGGGCCGGGGCGGTGTTGTTCATGCCCATCACGGCACATTCGTCTTCGCGGACGCCAAGGCCCGGGGCGAAGACGTTTATGAGCCTCTCTATTCTGTAGCCTTCATGGCGGCGGACCTGTGGCCGGAAGCCCAGGGGCGCAAGGACCGCATATATCTTGATCTCTGGGAGAGCTACCTTGACGCTGACGACTGACCCCGTGCGGCCCCTGGCCGGGAGAGACGGAGAGCCACATTTCGATGAACCCTGGCAGGCTCAGACACTGGCGGTCGCCGCCAAGCTCGTGGAAGCGGGAAAATTTTCCGCCTCGGAGTGGTCGGATACCCTGGGTCTCCAGATTGCGAAAGCACGAGGCGCCGGCGAGCCGGATGACGCACAGACATACTATGAGTGTGCTCTGCGGGCGTTGGAGATACTATCTGGACTCCACGAACTGGTGTCAGCCGGAGAACTGAAGGACCGCGAGCAGGCATGGGCAGAAGCCTTTACGGCCACCCCGCACGGCCAACCCGTTGTTCTGCCGGAGAATCTCTCGAAGTCTTCTTGAGAAGGTAACATCGGGGTGCCCCACTCCCTCCGGAGAGGAAGCGGGGCAGCGTACCACCGTCGTGTGCGGGCACGTCGATAGCACGTCAGGTTTTCTCAATCATGTCCTGAGCACGGTTTACGGCCGCTTCAAACCGTTGTTCATGAGTGAGCAAATTTTTCTTGGGCTCTCGGTAATAGGCCGTCATGCGCAAGCCGAACAGAAAGAACCTGTGCAAGGCCCGTCCCAGCGGCTTCATTGGCCGATCGAAGTCGAAAAGCAGGACGACCCGGTCCTCTTCGGTGTTGTTGAAGACCTCATGATCGTAGGTGTCGTCGAACACAAAGGCCTTGCCTTCCTCCCAGGTTAATTTCTGATCGACCACGCGAATCCAACAATTTTCCCGGTCCTTGGGGACAATCAGAGCAAGATGGGACCGCATGATCGTTTTGGAAACGCCCCGATGTGCGGGTATGTGATAATTCGGTCCGAGTATGGAAAAAAATGCCGTTTGAAGGTGCGGCACCTGTGACAGCAAGCGCGCAGTGTTCGGCGCATGATTGCAACTGGTCTCGACTCTTTTGCCGAACCCGTAAAGCACGAATGTCTTCCAGCGTTGATCCGAGGCGATCTTCTTCTGGTCGGCAGATACTTCAACAAATGACGGTATAGCGTCACGATGCTGGAGAACGGCGTCCAGTTCTTCGCGAATGAGATGCCAGTTGTCTTCCAGCGTCCTGACGAACGGAAACTCTGTTTTGTCGTAGACCGGCATGTCGCCGACCAGCGATTGCCGGCCAATGAAATCCGACATCGCGCGTATGAAATTCTTGCCGTAGCGCTTGACCCGCCTCCGACGCTGCATGCGGAAACGCGCGTAAGCCTCAGTCCACTGTTTAGCCACCATGTCGATCGCCATGCCCATTCCCGATAATCCACCGGGTCGTTCGCAACCCAACTTCTCAGTTCGTGCTTAGCAGGCGTGGAGTGACGACGATTTGATCTGAATCAATGCAGGCTCGATAGTCCGCCCAAATTGGCGAGTCGGGCCGCGGTGGCCCGGTTTCTCATCCAGACATGGATAGGATCGTATGAAGATAGATCCGGGTAACTTTCGTGAGTTGATCAATGGCAACATACTCGTTCGTTGTATGGGCTTGGGCGATTGATCCGGGACCGCACAATACCGACGGGAAACCCATGTTCGGCGCATCTGTCGCGGCCGCCAGGGCTTTGACTTCGGCGGGCGCACCGGTGATGGCTTGCGCAGCTTGTGCCAGTGCGGTGACGACAGGTGAGTCGACGGCAACGTCCAGAGCCGGTGTTTCGAGGCTGCCGCCGACAATCTCATATCGAAATCCGGGATCGTCCACGATCAGCGGATCGATGCGGGCCTTGTATTCGTCTACAATTTGCTCATGGGTTTCGCCCGGCAGAATCCGCCGGTCGACCTCGATCTGGCAAAAGTCCGGTACTGCTGACGAAATGCTGCCGCCCGTGATGACGCCGACGTTGAAGGTGCCGTGACCGCACATGGGATGAGCCGGTCTTTGGGCGAGTTCGTCATTGTAGTCGGCGAAGGCGTTGATGATGCGAGCCATGCGTTCAATCGCATTCTCGCCCAGGTGAGGGACGCTGGAGTGCACCGCTTTTCCAAACGTCCGGATGAAGAGACAATACTGGCCCTTGTGGGCGGGGCAGACGGCAAGTTCGGTGGGCTCGCCGATAATGCCGAAATCCGCATGGGGGCCGTTGCGGCCCCAATCCTTGGACCCGATCATCAGATGCTCCTCGTCGGCGACACCGGCTACGATCAGGTCGCCCTTGAGCGAAACACCGGTATCTTTCAGGACGCGGATGACTTCCAGGTAACAGGCCAGCGCTGCCTTCATGTCACACGAGCCACGGCCATGCAATCGGCCGTCGGCAACTCGCGGTTCAAAGGCCGTCGGATAGTCTGGAACGCCAACGGTGTCCATGTGTCCCGCCAGCATGATGGCTGGCCCGCCACCGGTTCCCCGCAAGGTGCCCCACACATTGGGACGACCGGGGGACACTTCGCGGGTGCCGGTTTCAAGGCCAAGGTTCTCCATCTGCGAGACGAAGAAGTCAGCGAATTCCTGTTCACGGTGATCGGGGCCGGGCGGTTCGTCAAACGGATTGACGCTCTGTATCGAGACCATTTGCGACAGGCTTTCGATCAGGCGGTCTTCACTGACCTGTCGCATCAAATGTTCGATCATGTTCACACCCGTTTCATGAGTTGCTCTTGGCCGGGATCCGGGACTTGCCCGTTATCCGTCCATGCCAGCTTTCTTGAGGCCGGCGATCAGGGTGTCGAGATGCGCATCGTGCCTGAACGGATAGGTCGACCTGACATAGTCCAGGCAAAAGTCCGGTTGGATCTTGTGTGTTGATTCCAGAGCGGCCTTGGCTTCATCGAGCTCGCCAAGATGTCCCAGGGTCGATGCCAGCCGGTGAAAGGCGCGTGCATAATCAGGACGCAGCGACACGGCCTTGCGACCGTAGGTGGCACTGTCCTCAAACTGCTCCAGAAGCAGATAGGACAGCGACAGGTCGGACAGCAGTGCTGCATTGTTTCCGTATTGAGGATCAAGACGCATTACGGTCGTAAGGTGGTTGATGGCCTCCTCCGGCTGACCGGCGAACTCGAGTGAGCAGGCGATCGAATGATGGGCGATTGAGGCACTGGGGTTGAGATCCAGCGCGCGTTTGAGGCGCGACAGGCTCATGTCGTAGTCCTGACGATTCCACATGTCACAAAGCCCGAGCATGGTGTGGGCAAGCCAGTCGGCTTCATCCAGTGAAATCGCCTTGCGCGCTGCCTTGTCGGACTCCAGGAAGGCAGAGCCGTTGTCCGGTCCCCAGCCGAAAATACCGTCATACCAGTGGCAATGTGCCAGATGCGACCAGGCAATGCTCAGCAGCGGGTCGATGGCGATAGCGTCCTGCAGGTGCTTGATGGCCTCGGCATTTCGTTGTTGAGTAAGTTCCGATTTGCACCAGTCGGCTCGCATGACGTAGTCCCAGGCCGACAGATCGTCGGCCCGTTTCATGAAGGCGCGGTTGTGCTCCGCCCGGAGGAGCTCGGGTTCGACGGCGGCAACGATCTTTTCTGTGATTTCGTCCTGAACATCGAAAATGTCATCTATGGACCCGTCGTAACGTTGCGCCCAGAGATGGTGAGCGGTACCGGCATCCAGCAATTGCACGGCAATGCGTACCCGTTGGCCAGCCAGCCTTACAGTGCCGGTTACAACATACTGGGCATCGAGTTCCTTGGCGATTTCGGTGATGCTCATGGAACTGTTCTTGAACGCCGTGGTTGAGCTTTGTCCGATGACCGGAAACCAGCGCCAGTAGGAAAGCGCGGTGGCAAGATCGCTGGTCATGGCCTGGGCAAAGTAGTCCTGACTTGGATCGCCACCCAGGTTTTCAAAGTTCAAAACCGCGACGGCCGGTCTGGCTTCGGAAAAATACCGTCCATCGGACTTCGGCCCGGATGCCGCTGCCGTCGCGGGATGTTGAGATTGCTCTTCGTCCGCATCGGGGACGGATGCCTTGATGTCTTCATAGGTCCGGATGGTTGTCATGTCCGGTTCAAGGTTGAGCTCCTTACGCAGCAATTCCTCGCATTTGTAGTATTGCTGAAGCGATGCGGCGCGGTCGCCGCCCTGGGCGTGAATTCGCATGATCAGCCGGTGGGTCTTTTCGCGCAACGGGTTGATGTCGAGCAGGCGCCGGCAACTGTCCAGCGATGCTGTCCAGTCGCGCCGGCGTTTCTGGCACTTGGCCAGACGGTAAAGTCCGCGCCAGTGAAGATCTCTGAAATGCTGGCGCTGATTGGTCAGCCACTCTTCGAACGACGGGTCCCTAATGGCTATACCGGCAAGCAGCCGGCCCCGGTGCAGGTTGGCCGCTTCCTGCAAAGACGGCTCGTCCTCGGCACCTACGAGATCCTCGAACCGCCAGGCGTCGCAGTCCACCCGTTTGGCGTCGAGGCCTATGGTTTCACCATCAATGAAAAGGATTTCTGCGCATGTTTCTCCCAGTGACCGGCGCAGGGCATAAAGAGACTGCCGGAGACTCTGGCGTCCTTGCTGGTCGAACCGCTCGCCCCACAGCAGAGCCACCAAATCTTCGCGCTGCATCGAGCGTCCCGGTGTCAAGGCCAGGCAGCCCAGAAGGGCCAGGGCCTTGCGGCTCGATATCTGGAGCTCCTTGCGATCCGCATCAAGAACCTGCGGCTCGCCGAGCAAATTTAGATACAGGCAAGTCATACCGTTCAAAGCCTCCGCTTCCCGGGCTCACATCTGGTGCGTCACGCAACCGTGAGCGAGGGTGAATTGCGAGTTTATATCGATTTGGGTGCGATTTCACGCACTTTGACGCCTGATTGACGCAACTTTGACAGAGTTAATGACGTTGCGATGACATCGGGCATATATAAGGTTCATATGAAAACAAACCGAAAGAATGTGAAATTATCGAATTTCGGTTATTTCCAGACGGCCACGGTTTGTTTCTCATCGTTCCCGGACGAGGAAACGGGAATGTCAGAAGTTCCAAATGAGGAGGTTTGGAAAATGAATGAGTCCAGGAAGAAAATACCGTTACCGCCCGACACAAGATCGGCGGGTTTGGCACTTTATAGAATGTTGACACGGGCGGTTATGCTCGTTGACCGCTGGCAGGCACGACGTCAGGCGCTTCGCCAGTATTTTGGTGTCAGCCGCCACACCTTGTTCGATATCGGCCTCACCGAAGCTGACCTGGCATGCGCCGCCTGTGGCAAGTGCGACGGCCCGTTGCGGGTGCATACGGCATGAGCCAGGAAACATTCCACTGATTTCTTGCCCGCGTCAGCCTTGGGCTGAGGCCAGACGTGAGGCGGCAAGGAACGCGGCCAAGCCGGCCACTACTGCACAGAATGCAGCAATGATGACGAAGTCATATCCGCCCGCCGACCATATCAAGGCAGCAACGGTCGGCGCGGCGGCGGCCATCCCCATGTAGGGGATCGCCAGTGCCCCTGAGATTACGCCGAATTGCGAGCGGCCGAGAAATTTGGCCGTTACCACTGGACGCACGATGCTGGTAACCCCGTAACCGGCTCCATGCATGACAACGAACAACACCAGCATGACGGGCACCGCCGCTGCTCCATACAATGCCGCCGCGGCAACCGCCATGAACAGGAAGCTAAGATTGGCCACCGTAGCGATGGTCACTCTCCTCTCAATAGCCATCATCGCCAGACGTCCGGTCACCTGCATGGGTCCGATCATGGCCGCTGCAAGAACTGCCGCTTCCTTGTGAACACCGCGATCATCAAGCAGCGGCAACAGATGCGTGAGCAGGACACCGTGGGCGAGCGCGGTCAGGGCGAAGGCCGACCCCAGTAACCAAAATACAGGCGACCGAAATGCTGCAGCCAGGTTGCTTTGATATTGTTCTGCAGGCGGGGAAGGCAGTGGTGCCGCCTGCATGCTTGCGAGCCGCGTCGCCCAAAACGCCAGTGGTACTGAAATCAGAGCCGTCGCTACGGCAAACGAAATCACCGCACCGCGCCAGCCGAACATTTCCGAAAGTGCGTGGGCACTGGGAAAGGAAACCGTGCCGGCAAGTCCGGCGATCAGCGTAATTGTCGTGATCCGAGACTTGGCGTGAGAGCCAAAGACATGTGTGACGAAGGCAAAGCAGGCCTCATAAAGCCCTCCGGCCATAGCCAAACCTATGATCAGCCACGCCAGGTAAAAACCCCAAAGTGTCGTGACCTGGGATAGGAACACAAGGCCCACGGCCCCCAGCAATGGGCTGCCCGTCAGGAGAAGGTTGCCGCGCCCCAGATCGACAAACCGCCCGGCAAGAGGTGCGGCCAACGCCGAAACGATCAGGGCGCAGGTGAATGCGCCTGAGATTTCAGTTTTCGACCAGCCAAGGTCCGCTTCCCATTGCGGCAGTAGGGCCGGAAACGAATAGAAGATCGCCGCCCAGGTAATGGTTTGGGAAAAAGCAAGCGACAGCACGATCCTGCGGTTGTTGTTTGCCATGTCTTGGGGTCGCCCGGATTTGGTGTTGTGTGTGTTAGCTTGAAAGGTGCAGGTTAACAGCAATGTTCTTGTAATCTAAATCATGTCAACATGTGACCCTGATCACAGGTATGTGGCCGGGGTGCGAATAATTTTGGAGAGATGATGAGGCTTGTGATCACATGTCTGGTGTTGCTGGTGTCCATGGGGCTTGCCCAGGCGGAAAAGCGCGTGGCGCTGGTTATCGGAAATTCCAACTACAAATTGATCTCACCTCTGGTAAATCCAAAAAACGATGCGATGCTCATGGCGTCCACTTTGAAGGGTGTGGGGTTTGAAGTTGTAACTGCAATTGATGTTGATTACCGGGCAATGAGAAGGGCGGTCCGAAAGTTCGGGCGTGCCTTGCGGTCGTCAGGGAAGAATGCAGTTGGTTTGATGTACTACGCAGGCCACGGTATTCAGGCGCGTGGGGCAAACTTTCTTGTTCCGTTGGGAGCGGACATACAATCGACCGCCGATCTCGAACTCGAGGCTCTTTCAGCCTCCGATATCTTGGCCCAGATGGAAGACGCTGGAAATCGTCTCAATCTTGTCATTTTGGATGCGTGTCGCAACAATCCCCTGCCTGGCAATGTGCGGTCCGCAGGACGCGGTCTTGCCAGAATTCATGCAGCCTCAGGCTCACTGATTGCATTCGCAGCGGCCCCGGGGCAGGTCGCGTTTGACGGGCAAGGCGGTAATTCACCGTACACATCGGCGCTCGTTGAAGCCATCAAGGAACCTGGCCTTGCTGTCGAACAGGTATTTAAACGGGTACGGGTGAGCGTTGAAAGCCGCACCAATGGTGACCAGACACCCTGGGAAGAGTCTTCGCTTCGAGGTGACTTTTACTTTCTGCCGAAAAAGACCGAGAAACAGCCGGTTCTGGCTCCAATCATTCAATTGGACAAGGAATCCGTTTTTTGGAATTCGGTAAAGGGTACCGGGAGCGTTGAATTGCTTCGTTTGTACATGGCCCGGTATCCCAACGGCACCTTTGTCGAGCTGGCGGGTGTCATGATCAAGAGTCTCAAAAGCAAATCGGAGCAAGTCCGAATTCAGAAAGAAATCAAAGAACAAAACCGGGAAAACGAACTGAGAAAGCAACTCGAAGCAGAACGTCTTGCAAGGATTAAGGCTGAAGAGGAACGGCTGAATTTCGAAAACCAACAAAAACAGCAGTTGGAGACCTTGGCCGCGTTGACGTCCCTAGATACAGAAACAGTCTTGCCTCAGGAACAATCGCCGGCTGAAATGACATTGCTTGGACGACGATTCGAATTTGGCGACGGCATCAAAACTGACCTCGTGCAGGCGGCACGGTGGTACAGGCAGGCGGCAGAAAAGGGTGATCCAGAAGCAAGGTATCGACTAGGCCGATTATATTTCGATGGTCGCGGTGTGGTCCAGGATTTCAATCAGTCGGCTACCCAGATTTTGAATGCGGTAAAATCAAAACATCGGCCCGCGTACGAGTTCTTGTTGCAATCGGACATATCTCGTAATCGGGAGTTTTTGCGCAACGCGCAACGACATTTGAAATCGCTTGGGATTTACCGGAACTCAGTTGATGGGATCTGGGGACAAAATACAAAACGTTCAATCGGTGCACTGTTTACCGGCCAGGCAGTTACAAAGTCCAAACAGGAACCGGCCAAGCCCAGCAAATCCGCAAAAGCTACTGCCAAGCCGAAAGTGTCAAAACCGAACAATGAATTCTTCAGGATCAACCGCGGAGCGCCGGAGTTCACGAAAAAGAACAGAGGCGGAGGAGCCACCGTCAGATGTAAAATGTGGGGAGCCCTGAATCCGGATCTTTGTAGTTAGGAAGTCGGGGGAGAGCGGAGCTTTGGCTCTAGAACGACGTGACGGCAATTTCCGCTTTGACAGGAATTGATGCAGGATGTGATGTTGATCACGGGGAAACGGCTGGGGTCCGATTAAGTTCGGAAAGATTATGAGATTCCTGATCACATTGCTGGCGATTTTGGTCCCCATGGAGTTTGCTCATGCGGAAAAACGCGTGGCGCTGGTTATCGGAAATGCCAAGTACAAGGTGATATCACCTCTCGCCAACCCAAAAAATGATGCGATTCTGATAGCGGCGACCTTGAAACAAGTGGGTTTTGAGGTGGTGACGGCTATCGACGTTGACTTTCGCGGGATGCGTCGTGCAGTACGAACGTTCGGGCGCAGCCTGAGGCGATCGGGCAAGGATGCGGTTGGCCTGTTGTATTACGCCGGACACGGGGTCCAGGCGCGCGGGTCAAACTACCTGATCCCACTTGGTGCAGATATCCAGTCGGCAGCAGATCTCGACATAGAAGCCTTGTCGGTGTCCAACATTCTTTCGCAGATGGAGGAGGCGGGAAATCAACTCAATCTGGTTGTTCTCGACGCCTGCCGAAACAACCCGTTTTCCGGACGTGTACGGTCTGGCGGACGAGGTCTTGCACGGATCCAAGCCGCCTCGGGTTCTCTCGTTGCCTTCGCGGCTGCTCCAGGTCAAGTTGCCGCCGATGGCGAGGGCAGAAACTCACCTTACACCACGGCTCTTGCTGATGCGATCCGTCAGCCTGGTCTTGCCGTTGAACAGGTCTTCAAACAAGTCCGGGTCACGGTCGAAGGTGTAACCGGTGGCGCCCAGACGCCGTGGGAAGAATCTTCATTGAGAGGTGATTTCTATTTCCGCCCAAGAAAACAGCCCGCCACAGTACAGGTCCCGGTGATCCAGGCGGACCGGGAGATCGTTTTCTGGAATTCTGTGAAAGACACCAATAATGCCGAGTTGCTGCAAACCTACGTCAATCGATACCCCCAAGGCACGTTCAATGAGCTTGCGCGGACGTTGATCGATCATGTTGAAGCGAATTCCGCTAACACTCTCAGACAAGAGCAGGCCGCGCGAAAACGGGCGGAAGAACTGTCCCGAAAGTTTGAAGAAGAACGGCTTGCCCGAGTGACTGCCGAACAGGAACAAATGAAGGCTGAGAAGCTTCTGAAACAGCAACGCGAAAAACTTGCTGCACTGACGGTGACCGAAGAAACGAAAACTGTGGAGACAATAAAATCTCCACGGGAATTGATGGCTCTGGGGCGCCAATTCGAAACAGGAATCGGAGTTATTCAAGACGAAGCGCAAGCGGCACAGTTGTACAGCCAAGCTTCAAGCGCAGGATTTGTAGAGGCAAAATTTCGGTTGGGTTTGCTCCATTATCGTGGGAGTGGCGTCAAGCAAGACTTCGAACAGGCCGCCAGTTTAATTCTGGCTGCCGTGAAAGCGAATTTTGTGCCTTCGGTCGTTGCTCTGGAAAAGGACACCACGCTGCGCAGTCCAGAGTTTGTAAGAGCGATTCAGAAGCATCTCAAATCGATTGGGCATTACCAAAGTTCTATAGACGGCAGATGGGGGCAACGAACACGGCGGGCTGTTTTGCTTCATTCGGGTAGGACCGTTCGAACCCCAAAGCCGATGTCGACTACGAAGTCGAAAGTGCGACCGGCGAGCAAGCCTAAGGCGAAGAAAACGAGTGGTTCAGAAAGTGGCGAGTGCAAATACAGAAAACGCGCCTGTAAGCTGAACCCATTGTGGAGCGGTTGTTTTGGCAATCAAGGCTGGGTCAAGAGGGCCTGCAGAAGTAACTGATCTAATGATCTTCAAATAAAATAGGCATGGCGCAATTGCTGGATGTTCCACCTTCGGCCAGGTGTTGTCCAAATCCGCATGGGCTCGAAGTCGGCTTCTGTGACATCGGTGCATTGGAGTCCTGCACTCGGTACGCTCTGGCGCAACCGACACGTATTCAACCGCAAATAATTTTCTGGCGCCTTTTCTGCTGTGCACTGCTCACAACCATCGTCAATCACAAACCGTTGATTTTGACGGTCTTTCACACGAATTTTGACGCCCATTTGACGCCGAAAATGACGCGCCTGTGACTTTGCTTACTTAAATTCCTGTTCATGAGAACGAGGCGGATCGCCGGTCTGGTGAGACATCCTCGTTCAGTCTTTTAACAATTCAGGATGAACGCCGCCCCGCTTGCCGGGTCACCGGCGCACAGGGAGCAAGAGACAGATGAGCAGTACCCATTTTCATAACGCAACGGCCTTTGTGAGGCCATCCTTCACGTCGCGCCTTGCCGGCCTGGCGCGGCAGGTCATCCGGTCGATTGACCGCTGGCAGAGACGCCGGCAGGCCCTGCGTCAACTCTACAGTGTTGATGTACGCACATTGAAGGACATTGGCATGAACCGCTCTGAGGTGACCTCTGTCATCTACGGTGGAAGTGAAGGCCGGAGGCGGGCTCATGACGAAACATGAAGCTGAAGGAGTGTCACTGCCTAAGAGTTTGGTCTTTGAGAATGCCAATCTCGGAAGCTTGGCACACAGTACCCGCAACAGGGCCTTGCTCACGGCTATCGTGACGATAACCGACACGGCCGTTCGCGCGGTCCGGGAATACGGGACTGTGCGGCGGATTGCAGGGGACGGCTGGTGAACCAGCCGTCTTCCGACACCGCCGTTACTGCTTGAAGACAAGAAAGACCAATGACCGACATTATCGCAACGCCTGGCAATAACGCCGGCGACCACGCCAGCCGTCACTCGATTGTCGTCGACGGCGCCAGAATCTTCTTTCGGGAACAGGGGTCTGGTACGCCGGTGATCCTGCTCCATTCGACCGCCAGTTCTGGCGGACAATGGGAAGAAGCCATCAACCACCTGTCGCGCCGCCACCGGGTCATCGCGCCGGACTTGCCAGGCTACGGCCGGTCTGAGGGTCGTTCTGTTTCCAAGGCCACCGGTCTGGCACCCTACGTCCGGTGCGTCAACACCCTGATTGCCCATTGCGGAGAACCGGTTCATCTGGTCGGCCACTCGTTTGGCGGAGCCGTCGCCCTCAAGATCGTTCTGGAAGCCGGGCACACCATCCGGTCATTGTCACTGATCGAACCGGCGGCATTTCATCTCCTGAAAGACGGCACGGCGAAGGGAGACGCATTGTTGCGGGAAATTCGGGCGGTCAATGCGGTTGTTGCCGCCTCTGCTGCCAGCGATGATCCCCGCACAGGGATCGCTCATTTCATCGACTATTGGAACGGCAAGGGCACATGGCAGCGCATTGATCCGCCATCACGCTCGAGCCTCGTCAGCAAGGTCGGCAGGATTCTCGGTGATTTCGAAGCGATCTTTGCCGAACAAAGTTCCTTGCATGACTGTGCTTCAATCGATTGCCCGGTACTGGCAATCGTCGGCATGGGTACTGCTGCCGTCACGAGACCCCTGAGCGAAGCAATCGCCCGAATGATACCGGCCTCGCAACTCCATATGGTCTGCAACGCCGGTCACATGCTGCCGGTGAGCCATCCGCACATCGTCAATCCGATCCTGTCAGGGCATTTCCAGATAATCGATGCACGCCATGCATCTCTCAAACGGGCCGCCTGACACGCCCGACATCTTTCGCCTTCATCTCAACAGAAAACCGGAGACGAATTCCATGACCGTTGAATCACGCCACGCCCAGAGTCAAGTCCTGCATGCCGGCTTCCGCACCGATCCCACGACAAATGCGGTCGCGGTGCCGATTTGTCAGACCGCGTCTTACGAATTTGAAGACACAGGCCTCGCCTCGAGGCTCTTTGGCCTCGAGGAATTGGGAAACATTTGTTCCCGCATTCAGAACCCGACCAATGATGTGCTTGAACAACGGATCGCCACACTTGAAGGCGGTGTTGCAACCTTGACTGTCAGTTCAGGCCAGGCAGCAACGGCAATAGTCATCCAGAACATCGCCAGATAAGGCGATAATATCATAAGTTCTACAGATATTTACGGCGGAACCTGGATTCTGTTTGCCAACACATTTGCCGACATGGGCATCGAGGTGGGTTTTGTCGATCCGGCAGATCCGGAAAACTCCCGGAGAGCAACAGATGACCGCACGCGGGCGTTTTATGCCGAAACTCTGCCGAATCCTAAATTGCAGGTGTTTCCCATTCAGGCAGTGTCGGCAATAGGTGAGGAAATCGCGGTTCCTCTGATTGTCGATAACACGGCAGCCCCGATTATCTGCCGCCCGTTCGATCATGGTGCTCATATCATCGTTTACTCGACAACAAAGTACATCGGTGGTCACGGCACCTCGATTGGCGGCATAATTGTCGCCGGTGGACGATTTGACTGGGAAGAGAACGCCGAACGGTTTCCCGCCCTCAACCAGCCAGACCCCAGTTATCATGGCGCCGTCTCGACGGAGGCCACACGCGAGATGGGCCCGGTCGCTTATATCGTCAAGGCACGGTGCACGTTTCTGCGGGACCTTGGTTCCTCGTTGAGTCGCTTCAACGCCTTCCAGTTCATTCAAGGCCTTGAAACATTGCCGTTGCGCATGCGCGAGCATTGTCGCAATGCGGAAGCCGTTGCCGCGTTCCTAGACAACCGACCGGAGGTGGTGAGCGTGACCCATCCGTCGTTACAGACCGGAGACGTCCGCCGTCGCGCGGACACCCACCTGAGCGGCGGTTTCGGCGGCCTGGTTGGATTTGAACTCAGGGACGGAATTGAAGCCGGTCAACGCTTCATTGATGCACACGGCCTGCTCCTTCACGTGGCCAACATCGGGGATGCGCGTTCGCTTGCCATTCATCCCGCAAGCACAACGCACTCCCAACTGACGCCTGAGGAACAGGCAAGGGCAGGCGTCACACCCGGATATGTCCGGCTGTCGATCAGTATAGAACATATCGACGATATCATCGCTGACCTCGATCAGGCCTTGAAGGCATCCGGCGCTTTTTCTCAAGCTGCCTGACGCGGTGTTGTCGTTGACTGTTGTCAACAGGGGGGATTCAGGGGCACAATTGAGTTTCGACCCTGAGAGACGGGGTGTCGACAGGCTCACGGCGGCATTGCCGTCAGTGTGAGGCCGGGTTGGTACTGGATGTGCGGGCATGACAAGGGCCATGAAAAGCAATGACACTTTACCTCCCAGCTGATTTGCCGGCGTGCGATGTTCTGCGCGGTGAGGGGCTTGATATTGCAGACAATGCGGAGGCGCCCGCTTCTGCGCTTCACGTGTCGATCATGAATCTGATGCCAGACCGGGTATCGACTGAAACCCAGTTCTCCAGAATGCTGGCACGGAGCAATTGTGACGTGGTTTTGACCTTGCTGCGTCCGACCGGCCACAAGGCCCGTCATACCCCGCAACACCACATGGACCGTTTCTACCGGACTTGGCCGGAGACGCAGACACAGCGTATTGACGGTTTAATCATTACCGGTGCGCCGGTGGAGACACTTCCGTTCGAGGAAGTGAATTACTGGCCTGAAATGGTCCGATTGCTGAACTGGTCGAGGGACCGCTGGTTGCCGGCGCTACACGTTTGCTGGGCGGGACAGGCGGCCCTCAAGGTCTACCATGATGTCCCCAAGCATTCGGTTGGCGCCAAGCTGTTTGGTGTGTTCGAGCAAGATGTTCAGGACAGCGGAGCTGGCGTCCTTGACGGCGTTGGCAGGTGCTTTCCGGTCGCCGTGTCGCGTCATACAGAGGTCCGCGAGGCTGATCTGCCTCATGACGGCAGCATCAGAATTCTGGCATCGGGTGATGTGTCGGGTCTATGCATGCTGGAGGATCTGTCGGCGAACGCCGTCTACATGTTCAATCACTTTGAGTACGATGCCGACACCCTGATACGGGAGTACAGGCGCGACGTCGATGCCGGAGTGACGATCACACCACCAGCAAACGTGTCAATCGACGACGTTGACTCGAACCCGGGGCGCGACCCGTCGTGGCGCAAGGGTGCTGTCGTGTTCTTTGACAACTGGCTTGCACGGTTGGAGAAATCACTCTGCCTGCAGGCCGAAGGGCGATCGGGTCGCACTTTGGTATCCCACGAAGCTGCGACGTAATAGGCGCGTGCATCCCGGCGTCAGGTTCACGGTGATCTTGTCAGGGGGAAAATGAACACATGATCTCAGCCAACTCTGGTTCGTCGACGAGATCGGCTGCATTGTGCGGCGTTGTCCAAAACAATTGCCGCTCCTGTTTCTCCGGCCACTGCAACAGGTGAAAATTGACGAGAAGGGGAAAAACTTCAACCCTGCAGGGGATGCCGACACCCTTCTTGTTGATCTTGTCGTAGTGATAGCACCCAACACTTTGTTTGTGGATGCTGCCCTGGAGACCGCCTTCCTCGTAGGCTTCTGCCGCCGCCTGTTTATGAGGCGCGACACCGGCTTCCGACCATCCTTTGGGGATGATCCAGCGTTTTGTCTCCCGGCTGGTAAGCAACAGAACTTCTAGGCCTTCGCGCTGGCGAACATAGGGAAGTGCTGCATACTGAAACTTCAAGTTCATCGCGTAAGACTACTGAATTCCTCACGATTCGCCAATCGACCACCCAAATTGCCGGCAGTGTTTCGTCCTGACTACTCTTCGACACGGTGATTGAGCAGGAGGACCGGCGATTGGGCTGCCCGGACAATGCAACAGCCGCACGTTTCGTCCCTGACAGCGAATGATTCCATGTCGGCAACAACAAAACCAGGGGAAAGCTCTCGCAGGATTGCGGCAATCTGGGGACCTTCAGACGGCGATATCGATAATGTGTCGATATCGTTCTGCCCATGGACGTGACTATCTCTTCGGGCCTCGATCATCCGCGTGTCATCAGGATCATCGCCAACAATCAGAATGATGAGGTGTCGGTCGCTGGCAGCGGCGACTTCGCGGGCGAACTGAACCGCGTGGGCGCTGGCGTCGTCGCCGTTGTCCAGGGCAACGACGGGCCCGATATTTGAGGATCGGCCCAACGGCGTAATGACGATGCCGCTGACGTTCTCTGCAATCGTCCGGGCCGATGCAATGACATCGCGCACGGTAAGTGCGGTCGCAGGGTTCTGGAAGACAACGATGTCGCTTTGTCGTGCTGCTTTCTTGATTTCCTCCAGAGGCACGCCTCGTTTCTTGCCGAAGCTCCACGGCAACTGAGCCTGACGGGCACGGGTTGCAACGGCACGTTTGAAGGCGGAATTGTCGCGGCGAGTCCGGGTCTCGAGAGGCCCCCGGTCAAAGGCGCGAACTTGTGCCCGTGCAGTGACGACCCTGGTGAACGGTAGGTCGGCCACGTCGATCATGCCCGGGTCTTCAACGAAGAGACCATGCAGTTCAGCCCGCATAGTTGCGGCCAGATCAACGGCGGCGTCAAGCATCCGGTCGGCGTGTTCGATGGTTTCCAGACTGACAACCACCCGGCGCGACGCCGCCATCCGTTTTCTATCATTCATCGGAAACACCCCCATTTTTCCCTTCTATTGCGAAGTCTCGGCGTATCTCGGCAAAGTCACGCAACTGGGCTTCCACGAGAGCATTGATCGTGCCGTCCGGGAATGTGCCGTCGGCCCGTCTGGCGCCAGCGGCAACGCCGGTCAATACTTCAATCCCCTGGTCGATGGATTCGATAGCGTAGATTTGGAACTGTTTCTTGCGTGCGGCATCCTGAATGTCTGGTCTCAACATAAGGTTTTTCACATTCGAGGCCGGGATCAGGACGCCTTGACTTCCAGTCAGGCCGCGTGCGGCGCAGATATCATAATACCCTTCGATCTTTTCATTGACGCCGCCAATGGCCTGGACCTGGCCAAATTGGTTGACCGAACCAGTGACGGCCAGGCCTTGGCGGATGGCAATGCCGGACAAGGCCGACAACAAGGCGTAGAGCTCAGTGCTGGAGGCACTGTCGCCGTCAACACCGCCGTAGGACTGTTCGAAAACCAGACTGGCGCCAAGTGACATGGGAAAATTCTTGGCAAAATGCGATGCCAGATAGCTCGAAAGGATCAGCACGCCCTTCGAATGCAATGGGCCACCAAGTTCCACTTCGCGTTCGATGTCGACAACCTTGCCGGTCCCTATGCGGACCCGTGCGGAAATGCGGGTTGGTTTGCCGAAGGACATGTTGCCCAATTGCAGAACCGACAGGCCGTTGATCTGCCCGACCACTTCGTCGTCCGTGTCGATCAGGATGGTTTCCCGGGTTATGAATTCCAGCGATCGGTCACGAACCCGCGCCGAGCGTTCGTGCCGCTCGTCGATGGCCCGGTTGATATGATGCACGCTGATCCGCCGGGCATTGTCTTCTTCGGCCCAGAAATCAGCCTCCCTCAGAATGTCCGCCATCTGGCCGACCCTGAGGGACAGCCGTTCTGCGTCATCCGCATTTCGGGAAGATTCGTCGATGATGCGCGCAACCGCCTTGGCCACCAGAGGTCTCAGGTTTTCGCGTTGCGCGACTGTTGCGACCAGACGGGCATACATGCACGTGTTGTCGTCCGATCTGACGATAACCTCATCAAAATCCGCCTCGACCTTAAACAATTCACTGAAGTCCGGATCAAGCTGATGCACCATATGGTAGAGTTGGCGATCTCCGATCAACACGACTTTGACCTTGAGGGGTATCGGGTCCGGTTCCAGGGACACAGTCCCGGCGATGCCGAACTGTTCGGCAGCAGACGTTATCTTCACACAATCCGCCGTCAGTGAACGCTTTAGAGCGTTCCAGCCCAGTCCGTCTGACAGGATCCGCCGCGCGTCCAGAATCAGATACCCTCCGTTTGCCTTGTGCAGGGCGCCGGGTTTGATCAGCATGAAGTCAGTCACCAGAGCGCCCATCTGGGAGACATGTTCGATACGCCCGATCAGATTGGCAATCGTCGGCAGGTCTTCCGTAACCACCGGGGCACCCGAGGTGCCGTCACCATTGCCTACGATGATGTTAACGCCGTAACGACGGAACTGCGGAGCATTTCGTCCTGGTGCGCCGACCGCGACGGCCTGACCAGATTCTCCTTCGACGGCCTGAGGCAAAAATAGAAACGCATTCTCGATCAGGTCCTGGCGCACAGCGTCCAGGTACTTCTTGACGTCGGTATGATCATCAAACGCAGTGACAAGATCGCTGACAGCCGTGCCGACAACGGTTTCCGCAAACTCCATGTCGAGTGCTCGCGTCTGTTCACGGCGATGCTTCTCCATTTTCGGTAACTGCTGGAGCACACGTGCCAGTTCGGCTTGCAGTTCCTGAATTGTTTTTTCAATGTGCTCCCGTTGGGTTTTGGGGAGCGTCTTGAAGACTTCGGGCTTGATCGGCTTGCCCTCGTGGGTGGGGGCCAGAGCGAAACCAATCGGCGTGCGCATGATGGAGATGCTCTCGGCGTCCGCACGCTTCTGCAGATCTTCGAACGCTTTCTCCTGAGCTTCCTCGAATTGTTGGTCGACGGCCCGCCGACGCCCCTGGTACTCGTCAGATTCAAACAGTGCCGGGAGGGCAGCGCTCAGATCGTCGATCAGGTCCCCCATGTCGTCACGAAGACGGCGGGCATAACCAGCGGGCAGTCTTATGGCGGTGGGGCGGTGCGGCGCGTCGAAATTGTTCACATAGATCCAGTCATCCGACGGTGGTTCCGTCGCAGCGTGTCCGTCAAGGAAAGAGCGCACCGATGAATGCCTGCCCGATCCGGCCGGACCTAATGCAAAGAGGTTGAAGCCCTGTTTCTTGATCTTGGAGCCGAAGGCAATCGCCTTCATCGCTCGGTCCTGGCCGATGAGATGGTTCACGCACTCCAGATCGTCCGTTGTTCGAAATCCCAGTGCCTTGACGTCAGACAATCGTCTCAAGGCGGAGGCGGGCAGGGGTTTTGTCGATCCAGTGCCGGAATGCGATTTCGCCATATGTATGCTCCAGAACGTAAAGATGCAGATTCGTCGCCGCAAAGATCCGATCTTTACTCAATCAAGGCAATGATGAAATGGTCACGATCGGATGATCTCGATACCACCTTTCATTTTCCGCCTATTCACGTTATGGCGTCGTTGACCCAAACGGAGTGAATTTTGTAGTCATGAACACGCGTCACCATTCCGCCGTGATCTTCGATGTGGACGGCCCGTTACTGGATCTCACGCCTGCCGAAGAAGATGCCGTTTTCGTGCCGTTCAGTGAACTTTACGGGTTGCGCGATCAGTCACGCGACTGGGACAGCTATCGGGTCCGGAACGATGTCGAAATATTCCGCGAGATACTGGAACGGCATCTGAACCGGATGCCGACCGATGACGAACTCAACGCCGCTGCCCGCCGGTACTTTGAGGTGTTGTCAGGTTCGATCGAGGACGGCGCGGCCACTGTGACCGAAATACCGGGAGCCGGAACGCTCCTTCATCGGCTGGACGATCATGGCGGCATTGCGCTGGGAACCGCAACCGCCAACTTCCGGCAAGCTGCCCGGATCAGACTGGAACGGGTTGGCATGTGGGAATTTGTAAAGGCGTATCCCGGAGCAGCCGACGACGGCGGGCCGAAACGGGATGTGCTGGCCAAGGTCGTTGGGGACCTGGGATTACCAAAGGAGCGCATCGTGTTTCTTGGAGACAACCTGAACGATCTGGACGCAGGGCAGGCCTGTGGCGTCCACTTCATCGGGTTTCACACCGATCCAGTTCGGCAAAAGCGGTTGGCGGATGCCGGCGCCTCTGTTACTTGCGGTGATCACGAGACAAGCTGGACCCTGATTGCCGGCATGCTTGACCTGGCCGGCGCCTGAAATCCCGAGCTACGTTCAAACCTCTTCCCGGCAAAGAGCCTGAGCCAGGCAATGGACGCCGCCGCCACCCAGTGTGAACATCGACATGTCAGGGTCGTAAACCTCAAATCCCAGCGCTCTCATCTTGCCGTTTAGATCGTCTGCGCCCTTCATGGACAGGACCTTGCTGTTGCCGAGTGCGACCAGATTCACGCCGAGGTTCTTTGCCTCGCGATATCCCACATCGACAAACTCAAAGCCCCAGTTCCTGAGTTGTGTCACGACCCAAGGCTCCAGAGCGTCAAGGCAGGCCACGAGCAGCTTCTCTGCAAGCGGCACGACGAGCCCGTCCATGTGCACGAATTCCCGGCTGATTGGCGCGGTAACCGCCTCCCATCCTTCGTCGCGTACGAACGCGGCAGCCTGTTCTGAGCCTTCCTGTTCGGATCGTTCGCCGCAGTAGCCGATCAGTACCTTGCCGGGTTCAAGGATGACGAAGTCGCCACCTTCGAAGTGACCGGCGGTGGCATACTTCCAGATTGGGATTTCATTGCTTTGATAAAACTCGATCGCAGTCACGTAGTCTGCTCGGCGGCACTTCAGCTGCATGTGACAGATTAGGGCACCCCACGGGCTCATGGCCGATGAGTCGCGTGCAAAGAAGTTTCTGTGAAGCACTTCGTCCGGCTTGAGATAGTGACAGTTGACGCCGTTGTCCTCATAGATCGATACCATTTCGGCGTGCTGGGCCATGGCGGTCTGCAGATTGAACACGTGCCCGGTCTTGTGGGCATTGGCCAGAGTGCGACCAATCAGCGGCCCTGCTTCGACCCACCGGAAAAACTCGGGTTTACCCAGCAGAACGTCGTGCAACGGTGCGTAGTCGTTGTTGATGCCCCATTTTTTCATGATCCAGTCTCCCGATTCCTGATGGTTCCGCGTCCATGGTCCACCGCCCAAAGTAAGGAGTAGGGGATGTCGCTGGTTTGTGATTATCAGAATTACTTGATAGAGGATATGATAATCAAAGGATGTTTATATGAGCGAAAATGCATATAAAGAAAAGGTCGGGACTCTGCCGTTGTCGCGTTTGTCCAAGACCGACATACATCTGCTCGCCGTGTTCGTCCGTGTTGTCGAAGCCGGTGGGTTTTCAGCGGCACAGGTGGCACTCAATGTCGGTCAGTCGACGATCAGCCGCCAGATGTCAGATCTTGAGCATCGTTTGGGCATGCGGCTTTGTCAGCGTGGTCGCGTGGGATTTCGCATCACCGACAAAGGACGTCTGGTCCATGAAGCCTGCCGGACTCTCTTCGTCGCTCTCGAGGATTTTCGCAGCGAGATCGGCGCCATCAGTGGTCAGTTGGTGGGTGAGCTCTCACTTGCCGTGATTGATAACTGGGCAACGGACGACACTGCACCGCTGGCGCCTGCGCTCCGTGATTTCAAGAAACAGGGCCCAAATGTACGGATCGACATTCAGTCGCTCGCCCCCGACGATATCGAGTCTTCCGTGCTGGATGGACGGGTAAATGCCGGCATCGGCGTCTTCCACAGGCACAAGCCCGGCCTGGATTATGCGCGGCTTTATGACGATACGGTCGAACTCTATTGTGGTGAAGCCCATCCACTCTTCGCTCCAGCCAGGGAAGGGCAGGTGCCCCACGATCTTGACAAGGCAGATCTTGTGCGCCGCGGTTATCTTGCCGAAGAACAGGTTTCGCCGGGTACCGCACACCTTGGCTCCTCTGCAACGGCACATCAAATTGAAGGTGTTGCCTTCATGATCCTCGCGGGGACGCACGTTGGCTATATGCCGAAGTCCTATGCGTCATTCTGGGTCGATCGCGGCCGCATGGCCAGTCTCTTGCCTGAGCGTTTGGGGTTGAAAACGCCGATCGAACTGGCAACCAGAAAAGGCGTCGTGCCCACGTTGGTTACCCGCACTTTCTGTGATTTGCTCAAGGCTCGGGCGCTTGCTGCTAACAGCGAGGTCTAGGACGATGGCTTCTGCCACATGGAGGTCTCTCTTGATCAGGCATCCGTTCTCCTGACGATCGGTTGAGTTCTGACAGGCTCTTTGGACTTCCGTCTGGTGAAACCGTTTGGGAAGCAAGGCGCCAAGTCTTACGGATACTTTGACAAGGCCGTAGAGGGCCTGCCACCCAAATCACGGTGGATCCGAATGCACACTCTCCTGTTGCATCGCAGAGGTGTAAGCGGGATGCTTGTCGGTATTCAACTCAGCGTCCCCACGGAGGTAGCAGCCCATGCCCACCCTTTCGCTTGATCAGGCGCAGACCATCATCAGCGAAGCACTCGCCGGCGTCCGATCATCTGTTGAACGCCGGGTTGCTGTTGCCGTTTGCGATGCAGGCGGACATCCTCTTGCCCTCGCACGCGAGGAGGGGGCAGCGCCGTTGCTCGCACACATTGCACAGACCAAGGCGTTCACATGTATCGCCTATGGCAAGCCGACCTGGACAATTGCAGAAATGGCAGAAGAGTTTCCAATATGGTTTCACGGCATCAGTCGCGTTGCCCAAACCAGTATGGGGTCAGGCCTGACCGGCAGCAAAGGCGGCGTTTTTGTACGAGATGTCAACGGCAACGCACTCGGTGCGGTCGGTGTTGCCGGTGAAGCTGGAGAGACCGATGAGGCATTGGCAATCCGGGGAATTGAAGCAACCGGTCTTGTCGCAGATGCAGGATAGGCCGGGCGTGGCCCGGTGCCACCTGACCAGGACGTAATGTTTCGAGAGCTTCAATTCTCTTGATCTTTCTTGGATTCTGCGTCAATCGTGCGGTAACGCCATTCCAAAGTCTTTCCAATGGAGAATACAAGTGACTGAACGTCCATCCCCAGTTGATCGCCCGTTCCACGGACTCTGGTCCCCGATCCTGACGCCGCTCAATCGGACTTTCTCTCCCGACCACAAGGCGTTTGTCGATCACGCCAAGTTTCTGCTGAACAATGGTTGCCATGGCATTTCACCGTTTGGGACGACCGGCGAAGCGAATTCGTTCTCCGTAAAGGAGCGCCGCGAAGCGCTTGATGCGTTGGTTGAAGCGGGCATTGATCCGGCGCGGATCGTGCCGGGCACAGGATGTTGCGCCGGCCCCGATACGGTTGAGTTGTCAGCTCACGCGGTTCGTCTTGGTTGTCGCGGTGTAATGATGCTGCCTCCATTTTATTACAAGAACCCGTCGGAGGAGGGGCTCTACCGGGCCTTCGCGAGCATTATTGACCTTATCGCCAACGATAAGCTGAAAGTGTTGCTCTACCACATTCCGCCGATTGCTCAGGTCGGCATTCCGCACGGCGTCATCCGTCATCTTCTCGATGCGTATCCCGGCGTCATCGCCGGATTGAAAGACAGTTCCGGCGATTGGGCGTCAACCGAAGCCTTCATCAACGCGTTTCCTGAACTCGACTTCTTCCCCGGATCGGAGACATTTCTCCTCCAGGGGCTGCGCATTGGCGGTGCCGGCTGCATATCGGCCACGGCAAACATCAACCCGTCGGGCATTCGGTCTGTCTTTGATGCATTCGTTGACGGTAATGACGATGTGGAAGTCCTGCAGGGCAAAGCGGTTTTGATTCGCCGCACGTTTGAAGGATTCCCCGTGATTCCAGGCATGAAACGCCTGATTGCTGAACGGCGGAGCATGCCGGCTTGGTCTCAGCCCAGACCGCCATTCCTTCCAATGACGGAAGAAGACTGGGTGCGCATGGATGCCGCGGCCGACGAACTGGGAATTTCGGTCTAGGGTTTGCTGTAAGTATAAGAGCCGACAGTTATCTGTCTGTCACAGCAAGTTTTATGCCCAGACCAATCAGGACGGAGCCGGCAATCCATCGCATGATCCTCTGGCCCCGTCCGGATTGCTTCATGCGGGAAACCGCCGCTGATGTGAACAAAATGGTGATGATGTCGCCACCGGTAAAGGCGATGTTCACAAACCAGCCCAGGACGACGAATTGAATCCATACCGGCAGATACGCGGACGGGTCCACGAATTGCGGCAGGAACGCAATGTAAAATAGCGCCGCCTTCGGATTGAAGATCTCGACGATGATGCTGTCGAAAAATGCCCGCCGTGACGGACCGACAGACTGGGTTAATGCCGATGCTGCCGTACTCCGTTTGACGATGAAGCCCAGTCCGATCCAGATCAGATAAAGAGCGCCTGCGATCCGCAGCGCGAAAAACACGTCCGGCACGTGGGCTAGCAACGCTGAGAGTCCGGCGGCGGCGGCTGCCACATGAACAAACCCACCAAGATGAATACCCATGGCGGCGTTGAATCCTCCGCGGCGGCCATGAGCCAGGGTCTGTGCCGCGGTATAGAGAATTGCCGGGCCCGGCATGATTGCGAACACGAGCGTTGACAGGAAAAAAGGCAAAAGCAGTTCCAAGGGGGGCATGGCTTCGTATTCCGGGGCTTGGTGGTGCGGCTCTTCTAAGCCGGATCAGTCCATCAGTTTCCTGAGCAGCCCGATCAGGGCAACCTTATCCTCAGGTGACACCTTGGCCAACCGTTCCTGAACAATGTCGGTGTGAACCGGTACCATTTCCCAATATAGTTTCCCCCCCTGATCGGTCGCTTTGATGCGTTGGGCGCGACCATCAGAGTCATCGCTGTCACGCGACACCAGTCCTTCGCGTTCCATGCGGTTGAGCAGCGATGTGATGTTGCCGGCTGAGGCAATCAGGCGGTGCGCGAGTTGGCCGACGCCTTGTGAACCATAACGGTCCAGTTGAGCGAGGACGTCGAACCGCGTGAGGCTCTGTCCGCACGTGCGCTGTAAACGGGTGCTGACGTCTCGTTCCAGAGGCAGCACCGATTTGACAAGATAGAGCCACAGACGAAGCGTGTCGGCGTCTCCATCGGTATCCGGCATGGGCACATTGCCTTGGTTCAATTCCGATGCATGGTGGGATTTCATTGTCATGGTCAACACAAAGCCTGAAGGGTCGTCGTTGAAAGAGAGATACTTGCCTTTGAATTACCTTACACGTAAGATAATTCAAAGGCGCTGCGTTGATCAAGTGTTGATGTGCCGGGAGTGACGCCGCAAGGAGGGTGCAGAAAATGACACAGAGATTTCCTTCTCCTTCGGTCGAAACCGTTGAGCATTATGTCGGGCAGGGTTTCTGGACCCAGGAGGTGTTGGGCGCCTACGTCGATCGTTGGCGAAAGCAACAACCCGACAAACCTGCTCTCCTCCATGGCGACGTCACGATCACATATGGAGAATTGGCGACCCGCATCGACAGGTTCGCTGCAGGGCTGCAGGGTCTTGGAATTGGCAAGGGCGATGTCGTTGCGGTGCAGCTCCCCAACGTTCCTGAGTTTGTCGTCGCTTACCTTGGGTTGTGCCGCGTGGGGGCGGTGATGCAGACCATTCACATGCCGTACCGTGGTGCCGAGCTTGAATTCCTGTTGCGTCACGGTGGGGCAAGAGCCTTCATTTGTTTGTCTCAATTCAAGGATGTAGCGCCTGCGGAACTGGCAGTTGCCATGAAATCGCGTTGCCCGGATCTTGAGCAGGTGATTTCGCTTGGTCCGGCGCCTGATGGTGCAGTGGGGTATGACGCAGTTCTGAGTAGCTATGCTCCTTCGGCTTTCCCTAACCTTGATGGTGCCGATCCGTTTTTGCTCCTCTACACTTCGGGGACGACTGCAGATCCCAAGGGAGTGCCTCACGCCTACCGCAGCTTCCTGTGCAACGCGCGGCTCTCGATTGCCGAACTTGAAGTCAGTGCCGGCGATATCCTTCTGACGCTGGCACCGGTGACCCACCTCTATGGTCTGTTCGTGTTTCATCTGGCGTTCCTGTCCGGAGCGACCAGTTCGCTCCTGCCGGCGTTTTCGCCGCCTGACTTCGTCAGGATAGTCGAGGCCCATCGTGCGTCACGGATATTCGCCGCACCGGCTCATCTCGCTGCGTCCCACAATGCAGGACTGCTCGATAACCACGATCTCTCATCCGTGCGCTCCATTTGCCTCTCAGGGTCAGCCGTGCCTCCCGCACTTGCAAGAGCGGTCGAGGAAAAGCTCCCCACGGGTGTTACGACGCAGCTTTGGGGAATGAGCGAACTGCAGGCGGGATGTTATACCCGACCATCCGACGCACCTACCACGCGTCATGAAACGGCCGGCGCCGCCAGCCCCGGAACTCAGTTGAGAGTCCTTGACGACGACAACAACGAATTGCCTTCAGGATCCGAGGGTCGGTTGCAGGTGAAGGGACCCTCGGTCTTCGCGGGGTACCTCAACAATCCTGACGCCACGGCCGCGTCATTTGACACAGAGGGGTGGTTTGAAACCGGAGACACGGCCCGGATCGACATCTCAGGAAATGTCACGATTACCGGTCGGGTCAAGGAAATCATCAATCGGGGCGGTGTGAAATTCAATCCGATTGACATCGAGATAATTGTAGATCGCATGGACGGCGTCGAAAGATCCGCCGTGGTTCCCTTTCCCGACCCGGTACTGGGCGAGCGTGCCTGTCTGTTCCTGGTCCTCGATGGCAGTAAAACCGTGACCCTGGACGACGTATGCGCGGTCCTGGAAAACGAGGACATTGCAAAATTCAAGTGGCCGGAGCGCCTGGAGACAATTGATGCTATGCCCCTGACACCGACACAAAAGATCATGCGCGGAAGACTCTCAGACCGGCTTACGAACACCGGGGAAGAGTGACCATGATTCTCTACGAACTGAGCGGCACCGATGACTTGCGTTACTCGCTGTACAGCTGGCGCGCGCGTATGGCGCTGCAGCACAAGGGGATATTGCCGGAGTTTCGAGCGGTTGCCCTGCATGACAAGCCCGCCATTGCTTTCAGTGGCGGCAGCACCGTCCCCATCCTGGTTGATGGTGACCTGACCATCAGGGATTCCTGGGCAATTGCCCGGCATCTGGAGGAGGCGTTTCCGGAAAATCCCTACTTCGGTGGTGAACTGGGGATGGGGCTGACAAGTACGCTTTGCAGTTGGGTTGACCGTTCGGTGGTGCCTTGTGTTGCACCAATGATTTCCGTCGACATCAAACAGCGCGTGTCGCCTGCTGACAAAGAATACTTCCGCCAGCGTTTCGAGCAGATTCTGGGCCGGTCTCTGGAAGATGCAGCCTCGACCCGGGAAAAAGGTCGACGTGCCCTGGTCCGTGTACTGCAACCGGCCGAAGTCACCCTGTCGCGCCAGCCCTTCTTGTGCGGGAACCGTCAGGGATATGCCGACTATGCCTTGTTTTCAGTGTTTCAGTGGGCACGGTTGTTGAGTCCGTTCAAGCTGCTTGATGACGGCAGTGCCGTGGCCACATGGTTTGCCGCGATGCTGGCCCTGTTCGACGGATATGCCGGCGCTCATTCGGCGGCCAGTCCCGTGACAATGGAGGAGAAACCATAATGGATGATCGAGGGCCGGTTGGAGACAACGCGAATCGGAAAGCACGTGTCGAAGACTACATCCATCGAGACGAGGAAACATTCAAACGGCTGTTCCCTGCCAATCTCTCCGGTAACGATGTCAACGGTCTTGGCGTAGAGACCAAGGGACCGCCCCAGCCATTTTTCTGGCATCCGGGCGACCGCCAGCCCTTCGGAGAGCTGCAGCAAGCCGTGATCGGTCATCATCGACAGGCGCCTGAAATCGCACACACCTATTCCCGTGATGCGGACCGTGGACCTCGTCCGGTTCCAAAGGCGGACGAGGTCGAACACCTCGACGCTTCCCAATGGAGCAAGCGGATCAAGGCTTTTGGTCAAGAGAATGAATCGGACCTGATCGGGCTGACCCCGGTTCGCCCTGAATATGTCTATGAAGGGTATGAGATTACTCACCCCTGGCTGATTATCGTTGGTGTGTCGATGGAGCATGACTTGTTGTCCACGGCCCCCAATACGATTGAAGACGTCCGTGCCGCGACCGAAGTGGCCGACAAGTACAACCAGGCCGCCCGCGCGGCGCGCAAGATCGCCAATTACATTCTCGCCAACGGCTATGAGGCCAAGACGTTTCCCGGCCCCATGGCCACGGCCTTGAACATGTTGCCCGCGGCCATTGCCGCTGGTTTGGGGGAGTTAGGTAAACACGGCTCCCTGATCAACCGCACCTACGGATCGTCCTTTCGCCTGTCGGCGGTTTCAACAAACATGCCAATGGTCGCCGACACCAAGGATGACTTCGGTGCAGACGAGTTCTGCGCAAGTTGCCGTGTGTGTGAAACCGCATGTCCGCCCAAGGCGATTCACTCCCAGAAGCAGACCGTTCGCGGCAATCACAAGTGGTACGTGGATTTCGACAAGTGCATTCCCTACTTTGGCGAAACGTTCGGATGCGCCTTGTGCCTTGCCGTGTGTCCTTGGAGCAGGCCGGGTGTCGCGCCGCGTCTGGCTGAGAAACTTGCGCGGCGGGAAGCTCGCAAGAACGCCACATGACGCTGATGCCTGCCAGTCCGGCCCGCCTCCGACTAAACTTCCAAATACCATCCATCGGTTGGCGTGGACGTGATTGCCGTACTATGCTGTTTGATGAACACCAAACGGAGTTTGAACCATGATGCAGTTTGATTTTGCCCGCCAACTGGAAAGCCAGATGCGGGTGTGGGAAGCGCAGATTCGAGAATACCAGGCACACATGCAGAATGCCGGTACACAGGCGCGAACGGACTACGAGAAGGCGGTTGCCGAGATGCAAGGCAATATCGACAACGCCAAAGATATGCTCGGCAAGGTACAGGAAGCAAACGAAAGCGCCTGGAACGACCTGAGTTCCTCGTCTCTCAAGGCATTCGAACAGCTTCAAAAGGGATGGGCCGAAGCCCTGACGCATTACAAGAAAGATTGAGAAGAACAGACCAGGATGCGAGTGGTCTGCGTCACTTCCTGTTTGAAGACAGGCGTGCCGCGGTATCTTGTATGATGCTTCTCAACCAGATGTGGCGCGCACTCTTTTCCTGGCGTTCATGCCAGTACTGGTAGACGACGATTGGCGGCAGTTTGAGAGGAATCTCACGGATAACCAGCGTTCCCGCACGGGTAATCTGCGAAGCCATGTGCCGGGGAACGCACAGAGCGAGGTGGGACTTTTCCGCAAGGCTTGCTGCAAGGCGCAAATCGGGCACGTTCGCAACAACTCTGCGCTTTAGCGAGTGATGCGCGAGCGTGTCGTCGATTATGCTGCGGCGGACACCTGCCACCGAGATCGAGACATGGTCGAGTTCCGCGAACGCCTCGCGGGTCAAAGGGCCGAGAGCCGCTCGACTGTCATTGGCCAGGACGCACACGCGGTCCTCTTCCATCAGTTTCTGCCTGAAGTAGCCTGTAGAGACGTTAAGTCCTGCAACAATGGCAACGTCAATCTGGCCGCGTTCGAGAAGTTCCAGACTGAGGCCGTGTAGCGACTCTGCCCGGACGGTGAGGCCAGGGGCTTCGTCTCGCATTCTCACGACCACATCGGGGAGGAGTATGCCAAGTTCAGAATCAAATCCCCCGATCCTGATCTCGCCATTCTCCGACAACCTGTCAAAGACCGGGGTTTCCGTAATGAGCGCGACCTCCGACAGGACCCGGTCCAGCGCGTGCTCGATATACCGGCCATGAGCTGTAGGCTCGTATCCTCCTGGCGTGCGAATGAGGATCTGGTCGCCCAGAAGACCGCGGAGCTGTTTCAGATTTCTGCTCATTGCCGGTTGCGAGATACCCAGGCTTCTGGCAGCGCCACTTACGTTGCGCTCATGGAGAAGGGCCTTGAGAGAGACAAGCAGATTGAGGTCCTTGCCGCGCAGAGAATTCAGGTCCATGGCACCATTCCACAAACGTGGTGAATTTCTTTGATTCTGCTGCCGGCCGTCATCTGAGGTTCTGACAGACGTTTGCGATTATCCGCCGCAACCACATGTTGCGCGGACTCGTGCTCTGACGCTCATGCCAATACTGATAAATGTCAAACTTCGGCAACGGAACAGGATGAGGGTGTATGATCAATCCGCCTTCATTGGCAAATTTTTCCGCGACTCGTCTCCTCATGGTCGAAATCAGATCGGATCCCCTGACCATTTGGACTGCGGCAAGTACGTTATGTGTTCTCGCAACGATTGTACGCTTCAGGCCATGGTTGTGGAGATATGTGTCGATGATCTGAGGGCCGATGTTGGGTGTCACCAGATTGACCAATTGGCCCAGGCTGGCGAATTTCTCAAGGCTCAACTCTGTTGAGTGGTGTCTGTTGTCTGCAGACATTGCGCAAACCAGTTCTTCGTCAAACAGTTTCTGGCGAAAAAAGCCGGCGGCCGTGTGCGGCGCTGCCGTGAGCGCGATGTCTATTACCCCGTCCTCAAGCGGCGAAAGATCGTCCGGAGAGATTGACTGGGTCGCAATTCGAATGCCCGGTGCCTGGTTGCGGACCTCGGACAAGATGTTTGGCAAGACCACAAACAATTCGTAGTCGGGAGCACCAATACGGATTTCGCCTTGATAAGTCAGCGGATCGAAGGTTGGCCGTTCGAATATGAGCTCCAGATCGCTTAGAAAGCGATCTAGCGAGTCTGATATTTCAGTCGCCCGTAGGGAAGGTCGATAACCCGACTTTGTACGAATCAGAATCGGATCGTCCAGGGTCGCCTGCAAACGCTTGAGTGTGCGGCTCATGGCAGGTTGACTTAGGCCAATGCGTTCAGCGGCCCGGCTTATGTTGCATTCATCCAGCAACAAGCGAAGGGCTACCAAGAGGTTGAGATCTACGGATCGAATATCAGCAAGGCGCATAGTGGGAATAACTATTATGCATTTGAAGTATCTGGCGCAATAGGCAATAGTGATGTTCTGAGCCGATCACGGCCCGGGGGCAAAATTAGGCATTTTCGCGCAAGCGGAAAAAGAGCGCGGTACCATCGTACCGCGCTCTGTCTTTTTGGAATTCCAAAAACCAATTTTTGCACTGTTATTTGCTAAAACGAAGGATGGTCGGGAACGTTATGGTTTCAACCATGGTCTTGAACAGTGTAACATTTCAGGTGATTCCGAAGAATTAGAAAACAGTCACTGGAAACTTGCATGGTTGGTGAAACGTTGGCATCGCAACCTTTTAGTGTTGGCGGCACGATTGGAAAAGTATTCGGCACGGTCTTCAAGAATATCGTCCCGTTCCTGACGCTGACCCTGATCGTCTATGTTCCTATCCTGGCGGTTTATATCTGGCTTGTTCCGTCGGATATTGTGGCGACCGACGAGATCAGCATTTCACTTACAGCGTTTGCCGGTGGTTTGGTGTTTACCGTCGCGAACGCCATCATCGCGGCATTTCTGGCGGAAGCGGCACGTTCCGTCACCATTGGGCAAAGGCAGAGTGTGCTGGGGTACGTAACGGCCGTCCTGCCACGGATGCCGGCAGTCATCGTGGCGTTCATCCTGTCGGTTCTCATCGTCGTGGTCGGCATGCTCTTGCTTGTGATACCTGGAATCATCGCGGTAATGATACTGTTCGTAACCATTCCAGCATGCGTTATCGAACGTCTTGGCCCGGTCCAGGCCCTCAAGCGCAGCAGGGAACTGACCAAGGGATACCGGTGGCCGTTGTTAGGCTTCTATCTCATCCTGGTACTGATAAATGTTCCGTTCGCTCTGCTTGCCGAATTTGGCATGGAGACCGTGAATGCCACACTCGGTATGGAGTACTTGGCGGAGTTAGGTCTGGGTGCGGGACAGATCCTGTTGAATGTGTTCTACGCCATGTTTGGGGGCGTTGCCACGGCTGTTGCCTATATGCGGTTGCGTGAACTCAAAGGCGGTCCCGATCCGGAACAACTGGCCACAATTTTCGATTGAGGGGGCTGGTCAGGGCATCATGCTGGATTGACTCCCCGGGCAATCATTTGATCAGGAATTTTCCTGTTCCAAGTGTGTCTTCTGGGCAGTGTAAAAGTCTTCGAGAAACTGGTCCGTGTCTGCCGTCGATATCTCGGTTTCGTAACCGATCTTCCTGACGATGCGCCGCGCGATGTCTTCTCGTGTTTCATGCTGGCTGGAACGGTTGGATGGCTTTAGCATGTCCCCGAGAACCTTCAACTCGTAGTCTCCATAAACTTCGAGATGCCGGTTGTCGAAGGCGAAGGAACGCAGACTTTCTGGACGCTTCTGGTTCTGGCCTTGAGAGAGCCGTCGAGCATCAGCTTTCGACACGTCCGGCATGTCGTGTTGCGTCCGGTAGTGCTTGTTTGCGCGTTTGTCCCCTAAAAGCTGTTTCTGCTCCAGATGAGCTCTTTGCGCGGCATAGAAATCCTCGAGGAAATTGTCCATATCGCCAGGTGATATCCGGGTTTCATAACCGATTTTCTTCACAATACGCCGTGTGACGTCCTCTCGGGTCTTGTGTTGATCAGGGCGGTTGG
>JAJFHC010000209.1 GCA_021775835.1 Hyphomicrobiales bacterium
TCCCGGCTATCGGGACGAACGGCAATAGTTAGCTCTTAATTTGTCGTTCGAACTCCCCTAGACAGAATAAAAGCAGATAAAGGGGGATTCACGTGCTGTTACGCCGCATTACCGAGAACGTCAAAGCGCAGAACTGGTTCGCGGTGGCGCTCGATTTTTTTATCGTTATCGCTGGAATACTCATCGCCTTTCAAATTACCGCCTGGAATGAGGCGCGCGCCAACCGCGCCGCAGCAGACAGGTATATCGCCAGCCTTGCGCAGGATTTACGCGCGGACATCGACGACCTCGAAGCCGTTCGCCAGAACAAAGCCTTCAACGCGACCGTAATGGAAATCACACTTGTCGGTAGCGGCGCCGCCGATCCGGCAAAGCTTTTGCCCGGACCGCCGGTTGACCAGTCTACCATCCCCGCATTTGACTCGCCAGCATGGTCCGCCTTCGCTGCTAAGGTGTTTAACACGCTTACGTTCGATCCCAGCACCCAGACTTTCGATATGCTGGTGGCGACCGGCGACGTTGCGCTGATCGAAAATTATGAATTGGTGCAGACGCTGATGGCGTATCGGCAGGCTGTTGTTGTGATGGAGGATTTTGAGGCCAATTCCGGTGCGTTGCAGATTTCAATGGTGCCGAATTTTATCGCCGCTGGAATCGCCGTTGGCTATCCTATTGAAACAGAAAAGTATCGCGCGGCGCTGGAAGACAATGAGGCTTTGGCGGCGACGTACATCTCTGTACGCACTCTCACACTCGCGAGCTACGCGCGCGCTACCCGAACACAGGCGTTGGCGAAGGAAACATTGGCGGCGATAGAGGCGGCGCAACGATGATCCTCCGCCGCATCACCGAGCACGTTAAAGCGCAGAACTGGTTCGCGGTCGGGCTTGATTTTTTCATTGTCGTCGTCGGTGTCTTCATCGGTATTCAAGTCTCGAACTGGAATAATGCGCGTGCTGACCGTGTGCTTGAACGAGAATATCTTGAGCGACTCTACGCTGATATGAATGGCAGCCTTGAAGACTATAAGGGCAACGACAACTGGGACCAAATGCGGATCGAGACACAAGCTGTCGTCTTGAAAGCCCTCCGTGATGGAACGCTGGCGCAGGAAGATCGCAATGACTTTGCTTCGGGGTTGACCTATCTCGGCAGGCACAACCCCATCAGGCGGCGATGGGGTACAGTTGAGGAGCTAAAAACCACAGGCAATATCGCAATATTACAGGATGTATCCCTCAGAACAAAAATTGCCGCAATAGATGCGGATTACGAGCGCACCAACCAAATCATAGGATATTCGGCCGCGCAGATTACAGGGCTGCGAACGATAGCGATGCAAAATTTCGAACCGATTGAGTTTGGTTTCGAAACAGAGGCAGCGGCAATGGTCGAGTATGACTTTGAAGCCATGGTCGCCGATCGAAAATTTGCCAACATCATCGCAAATATCCAACTGCAATCACAAGTGATCGTTTCCTTTACTGAAGATCATATGCAAAAGATTTCATCTTTGCGCGATGACCTCAGCAACATTTTGGAAATTGAACCGGAGGAAACTGATCGATGATCGTCCGCCGTATCACCGAAGACGTCAAAGAGCAGAACTGAACCGCCGTGGCGCGCGGTTTTTCCGCGCTGGATCGCTGAGCCTCATTCGCGCTATAGTTGGCGTCAACGAAAGTAACCGGGAGGAAATCATGCGGGGATTGATAGCGGGGTTGGGTTGCGCCGTTTTCGCTTTGTCGGCGACAGCTGTAGCGGCCGATGACACGGAAGAAGCGGCCAACAGTCATTATTTGCAACCGGACGACATCTTCAACATTGAATATGCGAGCGACGTCCAGATTTCGCCGAATGGCGCGACGGTCGCTTATGTGCGCCGGACGAACGACATCATGGTCGACAAGGCGCGATCAAATATCTGGCTTGTCAACGCGAATGGCGACAACCATCGACCGCTGTTATCGGGCCGCGCCGACTATTCCTTTCCGCGCTGGTCGCCGGATGGTGACCGCATCGCCTATATTTCCGCTGTCGAGGGAACGCCGCAGCTTTATGTGAAATGGCTGTCATCGAGCGATACGGCGCTCATTACCAATCTCACCGAAGCGCCGAGTGATTTCGCCTGGTCGCCTGACGGGCGCTCGATCGCCTTTGTGATGAACGAAATGGTGAAGAAGGAGCCGTTTGCAAAGCTTCCCAAAAAGCCGGAGGGCGCGGATTGGGCCGAGCCGTTCAATTACATAGAGGAAATACGGTATCGCTACGACGGTGAAGGGTTTCTCAAGCCGGCGCATGCGCAGATTTTTGTCGTACCTGCCGATGGCGGCGCGGCGCGGCGCCTGACCAGCGGCGCGTTCAATCATGAAGGACCGCTTTCCTGGACGCCCGATTCCCGGTCGATCGTCTTTTCAGCAAACCGCAACGAAAACTGGGAACGCGAAACCGTTGAGTCTGATGTTTTCAAGATCGACCTCGACGGAACGCTGCACCAGATTACTTCAAAAGGCGGCGCGGAATTTGAGCCTGTCGTATCGCCGTCCGGTCGGCAAATCGCCTACGTAGGCGCTGAAAACAAGAGCCTCGCTTTTCGCATTTCGCAACTCTACGTGATGAATGCGGATGGCTCTGGCGCAAGATCGCTGACGGAAGGCTTTGATCGGTCGGTTGAACGTCTCGTCTGGGACGCCGGCGGCCGTGGGCTTTATTACATTTATGATGATCGCGGCGCACGCAAGGTCGGCTATGTGCGGTTGAACGGGCAGCGCCGGACCGTCACCGACGGTCTTGGCGGAGTCGTTACGACGCGGCCCTATGTTAGCGGCGATTACTCAGTGGCGCGCAACGGCGCCGTTGCGTTTACAAAGGGCGCGCCCGACCGTCCGGCGGACGTCGCACTGACGAGCGGCAATCGAACA
>JAJFHC010000210.1 GCA_021775835.1 Hyphomicrobiales bacterium
ATTCGCGGACGATCTCGAGCCATTCATCTTCCGACTTGTCTTTCAGCGCGTCGCCATAGGTCGCCGACAGGAAGGCGCCAACCGGCTTGAGATAGCTTCCGGGGTAGAGACCGGGGGGAATTTCACCTATATCCTCGCCGAGTGCCTCCAGGTAGCGAAGATAGGCCGAACGGGCCAGGACATCGACCTGCACACCGGCGTCGTTGATGTAGTATTCCCGAGTCACTTCGTGGCCGGTTTTCTCAAGCAGACTTGCCAACGCGTCGCCAAATATGGCGCCACGACAGTGGCCCACGTGCAGCGGACCCGTCGGATTGGCAGACACGTACTCCACATTGACCCGCCCCTGGCACCCCGGCTCACTGCCGCCATAGCCCGTATCGTCGCTGAGAATGGCTTCCACGATCCGCGCCCAGAACGACTCCTTCAAACGAATATTGATGAATCCGGGGCCCGCCACGTCAACCGCCTCAATCTCCGGTTCCTGTCCCAGTGCCTCGGCCAGCTGCTCCGCCAGTTGGCGCGGCACCAACCCGGCTGGCTTCGCAAGCACCATCGCGGCGTTCGTCGAGATATCTCCGTGGCTCGGATCGCGCGGTGGCTCAACGGAGACCCGGCCAAAATCAATCCCGGCCGGCAAGACTCCGGACTCGCAAAACTGATCAAGTTTCGTGACGACGACATCGTGGAAATGCGCAAATAAGTTCACTTGGGTGCCACCCGTTGGTTCATTGTTTTATCTGACAGGACAGTTAAGGAGCCGTTAGTGCCTACAGCGGCATCCGGCATTCGATGCGCGAACTACCGGAAAAGCGGGTCAAGGTCAAACAAACGTCTGTGTTCGTCGAGCGCATACCGATCTGTCATCCCGGCGATAAAGTCACAAACGCGCCGCATCGACCCGTCGCTCACATCTGTCAATGCCTCACTGCGCCAACTGACTGGCAGGGCGGAGTTGTCTGTTGAGTAAACGTCGAAGAGATCCCTTACCACACGTTTTGCCCGGTTCATTTTCTCCGTCACGATGTCCGTATGATACATGTGCTCGGCAAGAAACTGTTTCAACAGTAGACTTTGTGCATTCATGTCATCGGAAAATGAGACCATCGGCACAGGACTCTCCCGCACATTGTCCACGCTTGCGGGTTGGCATTGCTTGATACGACGACCGGTTTCCTTGAGCAGGTCGTCAGCCATACTCGTGATGACCCGGCGTACGGTTTCAAACGCCATGCGGGATTTTTCCAGATCCGGATAACGTCGAACCACATCTGACAAAGCTTTTCCCACCAGCGGTACATCCGCAATATCGAGCATGTTGAACAAGTTGGCCCGCAAACCGTCATCAATATCGTGGGCGTTATAGGCAATATCGTCCGAAAGCGCCGCAACCTGCGCTTCGGCCGGCGCAAACGTATCGAGACGCAGTTCGTCGATGCGTTCAAAGTCGCGGATCGCGTAAGGCAGACCCGATGTTTTAAGCGAGCCGACGGCGCGCCCGTTCTTGTCCTTGAGCGGGCCATTATGCTTGACCAGTCCCTCGAGTGTCTCAACAGTCAGATTGAGCCCCTGAAAACTCGCATAACGTCCCTCCAGCTTTGTGACCAGCCGGAAGGACTGAGCGTTGTGATCGAAACCGCCGAACCGGGTCATGCACCGGTCGAGGGCGTCCTCTCCAGCATGCCCGAAGGGCGTGTGGCCCAGGTCGTGCGCCAGGGCTATTGCCTCGGCAAGATCTTCATTCAGGCCCAGAGTTCTCGACAAAGAGCGGGTAATCTGGGCAACTTCCAGCGAATGGGTCAGCCGGGTACGGTAATGATCGCCTTCGTGGTATACAAACACCTGGGTCTTGTGTTTGAGCCGTCGAAACGCGGCGCAATGTATGACCCGATCCCGGTCACGTTGAAATACCGACCGTGTCCGGCTTGCCGGTTCGTCCTGAAAGCGACCCAGCGATGCCCAGGGATCGCACGCAAATTTTGCAGTTGGCGTAATCATGTAAAGCCCGTAATGGACACAAATCGCAGCAATTTGTAAGCAGTGCGATAAGCAACCGGACTAACACCTGATTGACTTTGGCACAACACGTTATAAATATCAGGGAAGACGATGCAAATCTTGAGCAATTCGGAACGGACCATGGAACAGAACGTGACAGTTAGCGACCGCGCCGCCCGGAGGATTCTTCAGATCCTTGACAAGGAGGAGGCTCCCAAAATGCTGCGGGTAAGTGTTTCCGGTGGCGGGTGTTCGGGATTCTCCTATGGTTTCGACCTTGATGACACAACGACCAATGACGACCTCGTGATCGAAAAGGACGGAGCCACGGTTCTGATCGATTCGATTTCCCTGATGTACATGGAAGGGTCCGAGATCGACTTCGTCGACGACCTCATTGGGGCGTCCTTCCAGATCAAAAATCCAAACGCCACGGCGTCTTGTGGTTGCGGTACATCGTTCTCGATCTGAATTTCTGCCTGAAGCAGGGTTATGCCCGTCTGCAGTAATCTGCGGATTGTCAGGTGACGCCTGGTTCTACACCAGGGCTGTCCATGGTATGTAGTGGACTCACATGGTCTGAGATGAGCTGCAAACATGAAAATCGCCACATGGAATGTCAATTCGATCAAAGCCCGGATCGGCAACGTGCTCGACTGGCTCAAACAGGCGGAACCTGATGTTGCGTGTTTGCAGGAACTGAAGACGGTCGACGACGCGTTCCCCAGAGACCAGATCGAAGACCTCGGCTACAATGTCGCCGTTCATGGCCAGAAGACCTACAACGGCGTAGCGATCCTCTCCAAATTGCCTTTTGACGACGTCACCACCCGCCTGCCGGGAGACGACGGCGACGAACAGGCCAGATATATTGAAGCCGTTGTAACGCCAGACGACAAGTCGGTACGGATAGCCTCGATCTATCTCCCAAACGGTAATCCGGTCGACACTGAAAAGTACCCCTACAAACTGGCATGGATGGACCGTCTGATCGACCATGCCGGACGCCTCCTGGAATATGAGGAACCGTTGGTGCTTGCTGGCGACTACAACGTAATTCCCACTCCCGATGACGTCCACAACCCCGATGGATGGATGGGGGATGCACTGTATCGGCCTGAAACCTGGGACAAGTTTCGGCAATTGCAGTACCTAGGGCTCACCGATGCTTTCCGCGCGTGCGATGGTACGCCTCATCGATACACTTTCTGGGACTACCAGGGGGGAGCATGGCAAAAAGACCACGGCATACGCATCGACCACCTGATGCTGTCGCCCCAGGCGGCAGATCTCCTGAAGACATGTGATATCGATCAACATGTCAGGGCCTGGGAAAGACCTTCTGACCACGTTCCCATTTGGATCGAACTGGCGCTTTGATTTTACGCAGGTATCCTGTTTCCACCTTTGAACATGACACTGCCCCTGATTCAAAAAAAGGTTCTGGGTTTTCAAACGCTATCGCCCGGTTAAGGCCTGACGAATAGAAACACATCAACATTGTGAAATTTCCAACGGTTTTCGACTTTCCAGGAGGCTTTCAATGCGGCGATCGGTTCCCGGCCATGATGGTTACGGGCAAACATCCAGAGCCTTTCAGTTCCAGCCGTAACCGCGTGTTCCGTGTTTCTGAAATCAACAGTCTCATTTCCATCGAGGTTACGAACGTAATACTTCAGGTTTGTCTTCAGGAAAGGTCTTGAAAAGGTCAGATAGTCCCCGTCTTTCCGATTCTCCAAGAATGTTGCCGCCGAAGATCTCCAATCATAATGTTGTGCAAACCGAATGACATAATCGAGCCGGTCAGCTACCAGAACAACCAGGATCGCAGCGGCCGCGAGCGGAACAACGCGCCGGGACATCGCCGTGGCACCTGCTGCGGCCAAAAGCACGAAGCCCGGCCAGGCGCCTGACAAATACTTGTGGTACAGAATTGGTTCCAGCAAGACGGACAACAAGTAGCCTGCAACCAGAGGCGCGAACGTCCAGACAAACACCAGGATGAACCGCCAGGAAAGATCCGGTCGCCATTCACGGCCTTTCGCGAATTGCATTAAACCCGACCGAAGAATACCGGACATCAGTGCCAGCAAACTCAGGGCTCCCAACACCGGTAACGTACCCGCCATCTCTTCGACGAATCGAACAAGAGTTGGCAAGTCCGGATAGGGTTGCCAGGTTCCCACAGTGACTGCTTTGTGTGCCTGCAGGGCCAGAACTCCAATCCATGGAATAAACAACACGAACGAAGCCAATTGGGACACCAGCCAACAGCGACGCGCAGTGGGCGGAATCAGGTTGGTAGAAATACATGTCAGAGCAATGAGAGCGTTCACGCTGAAAAACGTGATCGAACCGTAGAAATGAGTGTAGTTCAGAGCAAGTCCCGACACGAACGCCAAAATTGCGTGTGTCCGGCGTGGTTCCTGATACAGCCGCGTTAAGGACCAGACAAACGCAATTGCGGCAAAGGAAAGCAGACCGTACATACGGGCCTCAGTGGAGAACCAGACATGAAATGGGGATATGGCGAGAAGAAAGGCAGCCAGAAGACCCGTTTCACTGTCCCAGAGCGCCCGTCCCAAAAAGAAAAGCGACCAGACAGCACCAATCCCAAAAAGCGTCGACGGAAGTCTGAGCGCCGTTTCACCGTCGCCCAGCAGTTCTACCATTCCCTTGTTGATCAGATAACTAAGTGGAGGATGCACGTCCCTCGCCGTCGCCACGATCAGGTCCCAGACCGTCCTTCTTGTCAAATCCCAGGTGTAACTCTCGTCAAACCAAATGCTCGGTCGATCCAGGTCCCAGAAACGTAGAACAGCGGCCAACCCAACGATGGCCAACAGGAGAATAGTGTCGCGACTTGACCTGATATTTATTGAAATCATTCAAAAAATGCTCGAAAGACTCGCGTGTTAGATCGAAAGATGTTCCGGGAATCGGCATCGCTTTCAAACGCCGGCCAAGATAATGATAGCATGGCTAAACAATGCTCGTTTGCAATCGAACATAATGGCGAATCCGATGCCTTGGTCGGGAGGACCGACCAACGACATTGCAACGATGAGACTAAAATGAGGCAGTGCAACGACACCCCAAGCCTCCAGAACATAAGGCTTTCTCACAACGTCGCGAAACTGCTCAAGGCGACTTCAAGCCATCAAAAAACGGACTGATCGAGGCTCACTTAAATCGAGCTGTGCAAAGCCCTGCCCCCGGCGAGCGTAGCGACGTCTATTGCCACTTACCCTTTTCGGAAATTCTGGCATGCCACTGGTTGACCATCGCCTGGGCCTGCTGGTGTTCTTCTTCGTCGGTGGCGCCATATAATACATGGAAGCGTTCGATGATGGATTGCTCGTTCTGGGGGTTGGCATACTCCTGGGCAAGCATGTACCACATGAGGCCACGTATCCGGTTCGCACGAACGCCGCGCCCCCGCCAATAAACCTCACCCAGCATGGCCTGGGCACGCGCGTGATACTTCTCCGCCGACAGGTTGAGCCACCGCAACCCCCGGTGAACACTCTTGCGCACACCGTCAGGGCCTTTCAGGTAGATCTTGCCAAGAGAAAATTGGGCGCCCTTGTGACCGAAATGTGATCCGGTGAGCTTGTAGATCTCGATAGCCTTCCGAATGTTCCGACGAACTCCGGCCTTCTTCAGACCACGCTCATAATACCGAGCCAATTGAACCAGAGCGCCAACGGTAATCCGGGTGCGCCCCGTGTAACGGCCAACGGAGCGATGTTGAGAGGCCACTTTCTGGTAATAGCGAAATGCCTTCTTGTGATCCCTCTTTACGCCGTTTCCCAGACGGTACATGTTCGCCAGTTGCCAAAGCGCAAACAGATCGCCCTTTTTCGCAAGCGGTTCCCATTTCTTCAGCGCGTCGCCATATTTACCGGCTTCATAGGCCTGACTGCCTTCCCGATAGGCTTCAAGATCCTCTTCCGCCGACGCAAAGGAAGGCTTGGTCTTTGCTGTCGCTCTCGGCATGAACGAATGAAAGACATCCTCTCGGACAGGTTCGTCAGACTCATCTCCTGTCGCATCCGATTCTTCAAACGGATCGTCAGACGAGCCTGAGTCAGTCGACAGCGACTGTTCAAATGACTGAACCGGACCAGGAACTACAGCGGACAACATCACGGCCGTCAGCACCGATACAAAAGTAGATACAACGTTGTGACGCGCATACGAGAACCGGGCAAACCGGCGAAACCAGTTCTCTTGCATTGGTCTTGCTGAACCTGAGAGCTGCCTCTGCATCAGCATGCCGTTCTGCTGCAGAAAAGCGTTGCGGTGTCTCTGAGGGCGTTCATTTCTGCAGTCTTTCCGGACAGGTGTTGCCACAATGTATCGCAATACTTGGTACTTTCGCCGGTCAAACTCCGGCACATCACAACCCCGACATTGAAGGTTCAGCCTTCGCCAGAAATCAATCGAAATCAGGCAATCCCCACATTCACTGTCGACAACCGCAGAAAACTGCCGTTACCATTAAGCAAAACCTATAAACATGACGCTTAAGGATTCATTAAGGCGAGAAAGTGTCAGAAAAGCCAAACAACATTCAACTTGTCACGATCGTTACAAGCGCGTGACAAATAAATCACGCACATCTAGCGCCGTCAGGCCGCACTTTTCAGCCGCTCCAGTGCCGCAACGAGCTTTTCCTGAAGCGATTCCGCTTCAGATAGCCTGTCACGTTGAGTGGCAACCACATGTTCAGGTGCTCGCGACACAAAAGTCTTGTTGGCCAGTTTTTCATTGAGCTTGGTAATTTCGGATTCTGCCTTGGCGATCTCTTTTTCCAGACGCGCACTCTCTGCTGCAAAGTCGATCACACCTGCCAGTGGCATTGCCAACGTCACGTCTTCCAGAACCGACTGAACCGCACCCTTCGGCACGCGCTCCTCATACGACAGGCTTTCCAGTCTGGCCAGCCGTGACATGGTTTGATCCCACTTGTGGAATAGTGCCGTAAGTTCAGTCCCGGCGCCGCACACGACGAGCGGAACCTTTGTGCCGGCCGGTACATTCATTTCTGCCCGCACGGAACGAATTTCCGTGATGGTTCCGATGAGCCATTCAATCTCTGATTCGGCGTCACCTGACTGTAGTCCTGTTGACACAGGCCAGGCCGAATTGATCAGTAGCTCCGGTTCTAAGGAATTTCCGGCGCCGCCGTTGGACCACAGCTCTTCCGTAATGAAGGGCATGAACGGGTGAAGCATGATAACGCTTTGCTGCAGCACCCATGCTGCCGTGGACCGCGTCTCAAGACGTTCCGGCCCGTCCTCCCCAGACAGAACCGGCTTGATCAACTCCAGATACCAATCGCAGAAGACATGCCAAATGAACCGGTATAGCGCACCGGCAGCTTCGTTGTACTTGTGACCCTCTATCGCCAGCGTCACCTGATTCAGGGCCCGTTCAACCTCCCCGACGATCCAGCGGTTTTCCGTCCCTCGAACGGCAGCCGGGTCAAACCCGTCGGCAATCGCACATTCGTTCAGAGTGCAGAACCGCGCAGCATTCCAGAGTTTGGTAGCAAAATTCCGGTATCCTTCAACCCGTGACGTGGCAAGTTTGATATCTCGTCCCTGGGCTGCCATGGCCGCCAGCGTAAACCGCAGCGCATCGGCACCATACTGGTCGATCAAGTCCAAAGGATCGATGACGTTGCCTTTTGACTTCGACATCTTCTGACCGTTCTCGTCGCGGACCAACGCATGAATGTAGACCGTATGAAACGGAACTTCCGGTTCACCGTCCTCGTCCTTCATGAAGTGAAGCCCCATCATCATCATTCGGGCAACCCAGAAGAAAATGATGTCAAAACCCGTCACAAGAACGTCTGTCTTGTAATATCGTTTGAGTTCGTCGGTCTGTTCCGGCCAGCCTAGCGTGGAGAATGGCCAGAGTGCCGATGAAAACCACGTGTCCAAAACGTCTTCATCGCGCGTGAGTTCGACCGTTCGCCCATACTTTTCCTGTGCCTGGAGTGCAGCTTCGTCCTCGCTAAGAGCCACAAACACGTCACCATCAGGCCCGTACCACGCTGGAATCTGGTGTCCCCACCACAGTTGCCGCGAAACGCACCATGGCTGAATGTTGCGCATCCATTCGTAGTAAGTCTTTTCCCAGTTTTTCGGGACAAACTGCGTTTGGCCATTCTCAACAGCAGCAATTGCAGGCGCTGCCAGTGTCTGCGCATCCACATACCACTGGTCTGTGAGCCAGGGCTCGATGACAACATTGGAGCGGTCACCATAGGGGATCGTATGGGCATGATCGTCGATCCTTTCGACCAGGCCGGCAGCCTCCATATCCGCAACGATCTGATTGCGCGCCTCGAAACGCTCAAGCGAACGATACTTCTCCGGGACGTTGTCGTTGAAATGCGCGTGCTCGTCAAAAATGTTGATGAGTTCAAGGTCGTGCCGGCGACCAACCTCGAAATCGTTGAAGTCGTGCGCCGGCGTAATCTTGACAGCACCAGAACCTTGCTCAGGGTCGGCATAACTGTCGGCCACGATTGGAATCACGCGTCCGACCAAAGGCAGAACAACATTCTTTCCGACAAGATCCGAATAGCGCTCATCGTCGGGGTGCACGGCGACGCCAGAGTCGCCGAGCATTGTTTCCGGTCGCGTTGTCGCAACCGTAATGAACCGACCGTCCTCGCCCTCGATCGGATACTTGAAGTGCCAAAGGTGCCCCTTGACGTCGACGTTGTTGACCTCAAGGTCCGAGATCGCCGTCAGGAGTTTTGGATCCCAGTTGACCAGCCGTTTGTCCTTGTAGATCAGACCGTCGCGGTAGAGCTGGACGAATACCTTGAGAACGGCATCCGACAGACCTTCGTCCATGGTAAAGCGCTCGCGGCTCCAGTCACAAGAGGCGCCGAGCCGGCGCAACTGGTTGATGATCCGGCCACCGGACTCCGATTTCCAGCTCCAAACCCGTTCAATGAAGGCCTCCCTTCCCATGTCGCGACGGGAAGGCTCCTGATTTTCCATCAGCTGCCGTTCAACCACCATCTGGGTGGCGATACCGGCATGATCCATTCCAGGTTGCCACAACACATCCTTGCCGCGCATTCGCTCGAAGCGGATCAGGATGTCCTGAACAGTATTGTTAAGCGCGTGGCCCATGTGAAGACTGCCGGTCACATTGGGTGGTGGAATCACGATGCAGTAGGGTTTCGCACCTTGGGACACCCGTTGAGGATTCCCGCCTTTGAAGGCGCCGGCCTCTTCCCAAATCTTATATAGCCTCGGTTCGATATCCGCAGGCAGATACTTATTGTCCAACATCACAACATCCCAATTGCAGCGCCCAACAGGCCACCGTTCCGGTATTTCAGTTTGACTGGTGTAAACCGCAGTGCGGTGCGGAAGTCAACACTACACGGTTGACGGAAACTTACCGCCGCTTTGGAGAAACAAATACAAGAATTTGCGATCAGCGGCGGCGCGCTACGCGTTCGATTTCTTCACGCACAAGTCCCTCAACGAGTGGGGGCAGGTTCTCGTCCAGCCACATCTTCAGCATCGGACGCAACATTTCCTGCACGAGTTCCTCAATCGTCTTGGCATCCCCGTGGTTCAGGAGCATTGTTTCGGCAAGTTTGCCGAAGGCCGCCGAAGTGGAAGACCCGGCCTGATCGGACAGGAGCGCATCGTCGGGTTTTGCAGGCGTCACCAGAACCGGCGGTTCGACGGATGCTGGCGGTTCCGGCTCGGCCAGTTCCATAGCCGGCGGCTCCTCTTCGGCCACCAATTCCGGCTCACTCGGTGTCGATACGAACTCAAGGTCATCAATCGTATCGGGGTCGATCAATTCCATTGGAGCCGCATCCGGCAGTTCCGCCAGGGGCTCTTCCTCGACAACATCCGTGAGTTCGAAGATATCTTCGTTGGGGTCTTCTTCAACCGTTTCGACCTCTGCCTCAAATGGGTCGACAACAGCGGCCTCAATCGGTTCGGCTACCACTGGCGCCGCTTCAACCGGTTCGGTGAATTCCTCAGGCAGAGGCTCGGGTTCTGGTTCAGGCTCCGCAACGGCTGCTTCGGTCGGCAATGGTTCAACGGCGCTCTGATCATCGTCTGAGATGATTTTCCGTATGGAAGAGAGTATCTCCTCCATTGTGGGTTCTGAAGCTTGTTCCGTATTGCTCATACGATCGCCCTTGCATTGCCGCATCCGGGATCGTTTCTTCCCGAAGCGCCCCGCATATCGATTTTACTCAAAACTAAGACTGCCCGCTCCACAGTCTAATCTGATTCGCCGGTTCCTACGCCTATCCACTTACCACGCGTTTCTTCGTAGTGAGGAACAGGATCATAGTACTGCACAGGTAATTTGAGTTCTCGGGCGGTCAGTTTGCCGATCGCGGACAAAAGCTGAAACGCTGCAACAACTTCGTCCCGCCTTGCGCTGACCAGAGACACCTGGGAATCGAGCAGTTCCTGTTCGGCGTCGAGAACATCAAGCGTTGTTCGCGATCCAACCAGAGCCTCCTGTTTGACGCCCTTGAACGCCAGCCGGTTGGCTTCGACTTGCGAACGGGCCGATCTTATCAGTTCCCTGATGGCTCTCAATTGCTCCCAGGAAGACACCGCCGCGGCAACGACCTGACGGTCTGCTTCGGCAATCTGCAGCCGTCTCTGGCTATTGATCTCCTTGGCCTCCCGGACCTGGGAGTAAACCGTACCGGCCTGATAAAGCGGAATTGTAAGACGACCGAGGACGGTCGTCGTGTCCGTACGGGCAGTCACACTTGAAGGATCAAGCCGGCGGCTGTAAGAGGCTTCGAGCGAGGCTTCCGGCAAAAGATCTCCACGCGCCACTTCGATGGCATGGCGCGACGCTTCTTCGGTATAACCGGCCGCCAGCAGAACAGGGTTTCGGGCACGCGCCGTAGCGACGGCCTGTTTCAGATTTCGGGGAAGGTTCCGTGAATAGTTCCTGGGGTGCCGCAAAGACCCGGGCTGATGACCGATAATCTGGCGATATGTTGCGCGACTGCTGGCCAAGGTTGCCCTCGCCTGCGCTAGATTCGATAGCGCACCGCTACGTCTGGCTTCTGCCTGCGCCACATCAGTTTTCGTGATTTCACCAACCCGAAAACGCGCCTTCGATGCTCTCAGCTGTTCACTCAGCACCGACACATTCTTCAAGCGGAGATTAACAACGGCCTGGTCGCGGACCACATCCATGTAAGCCGTCACGGCATCCAGCAGCGTCGTCTGCTCCACATTTACGAGATTCTGGCGACCGGCAAACACATTCGCGTCAGCCTGACGCGTGCTGTTCACCGTTCTGAGCCCGCGAAACACCGGCTGTGTTACCGTGATCGAATAGCCACGGGTATTTCTCTTGTCCACCCCGAACGACGGTTTCGGGCGTGTCGACACCCGCGTCTTGCCATAATCCGCGCTCGTGGAAACGGTTGGGCGCCATCCCGACAAGGCCTGGGCCACCCCTTCGTCGGTCGCCCTCAAACCGGATCGTTCTGCCCGCAATGTCGGGTTGCTCGAGTAGGCCGCACTCAAGGCGTCTTTCAGCGTCTCTGCAGCGGCCACGTTGGAAACGCCGAGCATCACCATCATCGAGAGTGCAAAAACACCCTTCAGGTGATGATTATTGCTGCGTAACAGCCTTGCCCAATCGCTATCGTGATGATCGATCACACCGACGCCCCTTCTGCTTGCCCGACTCAGGCGTACTAAAACCATATCAACTTTACTCACAATTTTACAGGTCAGAAAACAAACTCAGCATGTCGGACTGCTCCGGGCAACGGTGGCACGGACGCATCAAACACGACTTTGGAGCCAACAACACCGCCCCGTTTCACGAAAACACACGCCTCGCCAATCGCGCCTTGACCGACAACCGCGACCATACGACCGCCGTCTTTCAACTGATCAAGCAGCGCCTGAGGTGGCTCGGGGACAGAACCGCCGACAAAAATCACATCGTAGGGCCCTTGAGACGCGTATCCGTCCGAAAGCTCGCCGCTAACGACCGCCACGTTATCGATCCCCTGATCGAGCAAAGTCTGCGTCGCTGTCGCCGCCAGATCCCCATCGACCTCCAAGGCAACAACGGAGTCGGCAATCCGAGCCAGCACCGCGGACGAATACCCCGTCGCACACCCGACATCGAGGACGAGATCGGTAGACTTGACTTCAGCTGCCTGGACCAGGCGCGAAAACGGCATGGGTTCCATAAGAAAGCGCGCCACGCTCTCTTCGCCGAAATGGCCAATCAAAACGTCTTCGTCCATATAGGCCAAAGCCTTACGTCCTCCAGGCAGGAACGCCTCACGGGCGATCGATGACATGGCATCCAAAAGCCCCCGGTCCGTCACGTCGCTGGGCCGAACTTGGGATTCGACCATGTTGCTCCGCGCGTTTTCGAAATCGATCATCAATCCCCTCGAATATCAAAATTCAAACGCTCTAACGTCCTAATGCCGTTCCAGACATAACCAAGTGTTCTCTAAAGGCCAATAGGAATACGCCAACATAATGACATTTTTTTGCTGCTGAAATCATTATGGTTTTTGACAACCACCATGCTTTGATATATCGCTCCCCGTCGTGAGGCCACGTGGCGGAGTGGTGACGCAGCGGACTGCAAATCCGTATACCCCGGTTCGATTCCGGGCGTGGCCTCCAATACCTTAGAAAATACCAATAAACATTTGATTCGTGAAGATTTTCCGTAACGGGACGTGCGGACTTATCTGAGCGCAGACCACAGCCCCGGGAACCGTTGTTGCAAGACCCGGCCAAGCTTGACCGTCGCACGCCGCCGCCATGCCCTGACGAACGGCAGATCGATCGACAAAACAATCAACCCCAGCGGAATCATCCAGAACCCGAGAACCGGCAAAAATCCGAGAATGCCGCCGACGATCAACAGGATTCCGATCAGGATTCTGAGCAAGCGGCTGGCTGGAAGTTGCAGGCGCCGCTTGCCGAATTTCAAGGTTGTCAATTTACTGTCCCCGTTGGCTCTCAGTTTAAGACATAAGACATTCCCCCGTTCATGCAATCCCGGTATGCTTGTGAACCGGGTATCGAGGCGGACTCAACGAGACTTGTTCAGTCCGCCAGGACGTCAACTGTTGGTCCCAGAGGCGTCGCTCCTGAGCGTGCCTCACCTTGACAGCTGGTGCATGTTCCTAACCTGAAATTACTTCGGCAAATGGATGGGTTGCCCTCCCCTGTATCGAGAGAGACAACCTCGGATAGGACATCCCATTTTGGTATTTCGGCTTGAGGTCGACCGGAGTTCACAACATCCTGCGTGCAATGCCGCATGCCAAACGGCAAATTACTTTCAAATTGGCTTTGCAACCCGGTGTTGTCTTTGCTATATGCCTGTTCACCAATTCAGGCGCAGTCGTGTTTGACTGAACCATGATCCCCAGTAGCTCAGTTGGTAGAGCAAGCGGCTGTTAACCGCTTTGTCGCTGGTTCGAGTCCGGCCTGGGGAGCCAGATTTCCAAAAGGGTTGACGTGAGTAGCGTCGACCCTTTTGACGTTCAAGACCCTTTTGACGTTTCAGGCCCATTTGGCATATTGGCCGGGGGATCACTTTTTCTGGGCAACAACGATTTCCGACGCTACGCCTGCCGCAGACACTGTCTGGTTGTGGCGCAGGAGCCAGTCTGTTCTGTCGAAATAGCTGTTCAGTTTGAGCGGCCGGCATCCGCCGACACGACCTGGCGATAGCCGGTACGCCATCGACCATATGCTGCTCATGACCTTCTGCTTGGCGCTTTGCCCCCGGGCAAGACTGACGGCCCCGAACATTCCACCCGGCTTGAGCACCCGCAACACTTCAGACACTGTCCGCGTAATGTCGTCATTGGGCATTAGGTCAAGAACATACGTGCCCAGGAATGCGTCAAAACCGGGCACCAAGTTTTTCAATTGTGCAGAACCGTCACCCAATTCCACGGTCACCCGGTCTTCGAAGGCGCGGAGCCGTTCTTTGGTCAACGCCACCATGGTGTCGCTGATGTCCACGCCCCAGTAGCGCGCATCGTCTGGCAGGTCCTTCAAGAGCAACCGCTCCGCCAGCCGCCCGGTACCACACCCGATCTCGCCGACCGACAGCGCTTGGCCGAGTTTCATGTGTCCAATCAGTTCCGCAAACGCCGCGTCCTCATAACGCGCCTCGCGGTCCTGTCCGGCACCCAGTCGATCATAAAGCGACTTAATTTGCGATTGAGACAGCATTCACTACGCCTCTTCAATCATTGAAGGCCACAACATCCCTTGATTGAAACAGACGTTCTAGAATTCCCGGTATGTCGGTGTCCACATCATGCCGTCAATCAGGTTGGCGACACGGTCCGGATCTGTCACTTCTGTATGTCCCTGTTCCACGGCCTTGTGCCCGACGGCCAACGCGATGTCCCGGCTCAATCGGCGAATCTCCGTAAGCGGTGGCAGCAGCGACGCTCCATTTTCCCGGCTCCGCGCGCCCTCCGCACCGATAACATGCGCGGCTGCCATGAACATCTCGTCTGACACGGTTTCTGCCTTGACCGCCCGCACGCCAAGTCCCATTCCGGGGAACGCGTAGGAATTGTTGCACTGTGCCGTGTGATATGTCGTGCCTTCAAACTCGACCGGATCAAATGGGCTGCCGGTTGCCATGAGTACCCGGCCGCCACTCCAGGGAACAAGATTGCCGGGGATGCCTTCTGTTCGGGCGGTTGGATTCGACAATGGCAGAATGATGGGGCGATCGTTGATCGACGCCATCATTTCGACGACGTCCCTGGAAAACAGTCCACCTTGGCCGGAAACCCCGATCAGAACCGAGGGTTTTGCATTTCTGACAACATCAAGAAGACCGAATTCCGATGGCTTGTCGGTCTGCCAGTCGTTGATCTCCGAAGCCGTTCTGACAAACTTCTTTTGTTGCCCAGTCAGCTCATCAAGGCCTTCCCGCACAAGTCCGTGCCTGTCGACCATGTAGAACCGTCCATAAGCCTCTGCCTCGCTCAACCCTTCAAGTATCAGGCCGCGCACCAATTGCTCTGCAATACCGCAACCCGCCGAACCCGCGCCCGCCAGAACGAACACCTGATCCTTGAACGACGTACCTGCAGCCTGACATCCCGCCAGCACCGTGCCCATGGCAACAGCGGCAGTTCCCTGAATATCGTCATTGAAACAGCAGATTTCGTGGCGGTACTTCTCCAGAAGTGTGTGAGCATGGGATCGTCCGAAATCCTCAAACTGAACCAGGACCCCGGGAAACTTGCGTTTGATGCCCTGCATGATGCGGTCGACAAAATCGTAATACTCATCCCCTGTCACCCGGTTCTGAGCCCAGCCGATATAGAATGGATCGTTCAGAAGGTCCTGGTTGTTGGTTCCTACATCAATCAGGATCGGAAGACATACGTTGGGATCGATTCCGCCGCTCGCCGTATAAAGGGCAAGCTTGCCGATCGGAATTCCCATGCCTCCCGCACCCTGATCGCCAATTCCCAGGATAGCTTCGCTGTCGGTTATGACAATGACATCAACCTGATGCGGGGTGGCATTGTCGAGAATGCGATCCACGTGTTCTCTTTCGGGATATGCAATAAAGAGCCCGCGGGGTTTGCGGTAAATCTCCGAGAACCGTTGGCATGCTTCGCCAACCGTCGGGGTGTAGATGATTGGCGTCATCTCCGCGGGGTAGTCCATGATCAGCCGGTAGAACAGGGTTTCATTGGCGTCTTGTAGCTGACGCAGGTAGATGTGCCTTTCGATATCGGACTCTTTGGCCCGGTACGCGCGATATGCGCGGACAACCTGCTGATCAAGTGTCTCTTCATGCGGCGGCAGGAGTCCAAGCAAACCGTGCTTGAGGCGCTCGTCCCAGGTGAATGCCGTGCCTTTGTTGTACTGCGGCAGTTCCAGGAGTTGCTGGCCGCGGGGAAGACCGCCCATTGAATTGTTCATTCGAATTCCAGAGTTGGTTGTGTCTAAACCCGTCCGCAATCTCGGAAGTCCGATTTCGCAAGCCCACGGGTGCCGCTTATCCCTATCTTAGATAACGTTCACGGTCATGACACAGCATTGTTTCACAATCGTTTGAACAAATCACAATGTTTCGAGTGTTGAACTATCGGTGCCGCCGGACCAGAACATGATTAGCCAACGCCCTACTTGAATGGCGCAACATGCAGGGCTAGTGTCGCACCGACGGGCGACAACCGATGCTGGCCACGCGTTCCCACCCTATGAATCCAGCCCGGAGACAGGAATACCATGACGATCTGCGATGGATTGCTTGAGGCAATCGGAAATACCCCTCTGATTAAACTGAAACGTGCGTCCGAGGAAACAGGTTGCACCATTCTCGGCAAGGCCGAGTTCATGAACCCCGGACAGTCGGTCAAGGACCGTGCAGCACTGTTCATCGTGAAAGACGCCCTCGAGAAAGGCGCACTCAAGCCGGGTGGAGCGATCGTCGAGGGGACTGCAGGCAACACCGGAATTGGTCTGACCATGGTCGGCAACGCCCTGGGGTTCAGAACCGTCATTGTGATTCCCGAAACGCAATCCCAGGAAAAGAAGGACACCTTGCGGCTCATGGGTGCCGAACTCATCGAAGTACCAGCAGTGCCCTACAAGAACCCGGAAAACTATGTGAAATACTCGGGCCGACTTGCCGATGAGCTCAACCAGAAAGAAGCCAACGGAGCGATCTGGGCCAATCAGTTTGACAATGTTGCAAACCGCCGCGCCCATGTGGAAACCACCGCGCCTGAAATCTGGCAACAGACCAACGCTAAAGTCGACGGCTTCTCATGTGCGATCGGCTCCGGCGGCACAATTGCCGGCGTCAGCGAGGGGCTCAAGGCTCGCAACAAAGACATCAAGATTGCCTTGGCCGATCCAATGGGGTCAGCCATGTACAATTATTATGCCAATGGAGAAATGAAGTCCGAAGGGTCGTCTATCACCGAGGGAATTGGGCAGGGCCGGGTCACGGCCAATCTGGTTGATGCCCAGATTGATTTGGCGTTTCAGATCCCGGACGCAGAAGCTGTATCTATAGCCTTCGATCTGCTTGAGCACGAAGGCATGTGCCTGGGCGGATCAAGTGGCATAAATGTCGGCGGCGCAATTCGTCTTGCCCGGGAAATGGGCCCAGGCCACACCATCGTTACCGTGCTTTGCGATTACGGCACACGGTATCAAAGCCGGTTGTTCAACCCCGAATTTCTAAGGGAAAAAGGCCTGCCCGTACCTGTATGGCTCGAGAGATAGCGAGATAAACCACTCATGACAGAACTTCTTTTCCGAAACGACACCTACCAACAGGAGTGCGAGGCGCGTGTTTTGGATGTCAAAGATCGCGGCGGCATCGTCCTCGACCGGACAATTTTCTACGCCACCGGCGGCGGCCAGCCCGGAGATGGCGGGACACTGGAGATTGAGGGTGTGGGAACCGTCGATATCGCAACCACGGTCTACGGCGAAGACAAGACACAAATCGTACATGTCCCGGCAGAACCCGTAACCGTTCCAGCAGGTGCGAATGTTCTCTGCAGGCTGGACTGGGAGAGGCGTTTTGCTCACATGCAGGTCCACACCGGGCTTCACTTGCTATCCGCCGTTCTGGAATTCCCTGTGACCGGGGGCCAGATCGGTCCAGGCCAGGGCCGACTGGATTTTGACATTCCCGATGCCGGCCTGGACAAGGAAGAGATCGCCGCTGAAGTGAACCGGTTGATCGCGGGGGATCACGCCATCAGTGAACAGTGGATTACGGACGATGAACTTGCCGCCCAGCCTGAACTGGTGAAGACCATGTCCGTCAAACCACCAATGGGAAGCGGACGGGTCAGGTTGATCAGGATTGGTGATGTCGACCTGCAGCCCTGCGGTGGCACACATGTGGCGTCTACTGCAGAAATAGGTACAATTGCGATTCCCAAGATCGAAAAAAAGGGCAGTCGCAACCGCCGCGTACGATTGGCTCTCGCTTCGTGACTGGTTGCAGGAAATCTCCAAGGAGGGACGACGCTCAATGACTGCCTGGCTGGTCGAAACTGATTGGTTGAACGAACACCTGGATGCACCTGATATCGTCATTCTGGATGCGTCCTGGCATTTGCCGCCGGAAAACCGGGATCCTAAGTCTGAATTCCTGGAGGCTCACATTCCTGGCGCGGTGTTTTTCGATATCGACGAGATCTCCGACACGGACAGTGACTTGCCCCACATGTTACCCAGCCCTGAAAAGTTTGCGTCACGCATGCGTCGAATGGGAATTGGCGACGGTTCGAGGGTCGTCGCCTATGACACCAAGGGACTGTTCAGTGCAGCCCGCGTCTGGTGGATGTTCAGGGTCATGGGACACGAGGATGTCGCGGTTCTCAATGGCGGCATGCCGAAATGGACTTCTGAAAACCGTCGTATTGAAGACGGCGAGCCTCGTCCCCGCCAAGAAAAGCACTTCACCGCGCGCCTGCAAACCATGATGGTCCGGGACAAATACGATGTCACCAAAGCAAGCAACGCCGGCAATGCTCAAATCATCGATGCCAGAGCCACCGGACGCTTCCAGGGAGTAGCACCGGAACCACGAGAGGGACTACGGTCGGGACATATCCCCAACAGCATCAATGTCCCATTCGACCAACTCCTGCGCGAAGACAAGACGTTCAAATCGCCAGAAGAAATTGGTAAAATTTTCGATATTGCCGGCGTCCAGAGCGGAAAACCGGTGATCACCACATGCGGTTCAGGCGTCACCGCCGCTGTGCTGTCGCTTGGGCTTGCCATGACCGGAAATGCCAAGACCGGTCTTTACGACGGTTCGTGGACTGAATGGGGGGCCGACGCTTCCCTGCCGATCACACAGGGCGAATGACCAGGCCCGATGACAAAGACCCATGATGTAACAGTCACCTATTTGGAAATGACGCAGGACCCACACCTGCATATGCCCGTGCCGGCCGGCCAACTGGCGCTGATGCTCTGTCACAGTCCGCCGGTTCACTTCTATCGCTATCTCTACGAAACCGTCGGCCAGGACTACGTGTGGATCGATCGCAGACGTCTCGACGACACAGCCCTGGCAAAGATTGTCAACAGTGACGAAACCGAGATCTATGTGCTCTACAGCAAGGGGGCGCCGGCTGGTTTTGGAGAGCTCAACTTCCGCGAGTTTCCCCAAATCGAACTGGCCTTCATGGGACTGATGCCGGACGCGATCGGCCGCGGGTTTGGGCGTTATCTTCTGTCCCAACTCATCACCACGGCCTGGTCTCGAACGCCGGATCGCCTGATCGTCGAAACCTGCACGCTCGATCATCCTGGTGCCCTGCCCCTTTACCAACGTTGCGGCTTCGTCCCCTATGCCCAACGCCAGTCAACCGTGACGGAAATCAACAGGAACACCTGAGAGGCTTCTCGATGTAAGTTACGGGCAACCGACTATCGCAACACCAACACCGGACACCGAGCGTGTCGCACAACACGGCTTGCGACAGACCCGAGCAAATAGTCCGACAAACCTGGTTGATGTGACGCGATTATGATCAGATCAGAGTCCAGGTCGCCGGCTGCCTTGACAATAACATTTGCCGGATGACCGTATTCGACCTTGGTGTGTGTTGATTTAGGCAGATGGTGTGCCTCTGCCAGCTGATCCAGTTGTGTCTGGCAATCCGAAATTACGGTCTGGTGCACGCCCGAGGGTATCTGTGCAGCCACATAGGCCGGAATGTCCGGTACAACATTGAGCAACGTCAGTTCGCTGTTGTCCTGATCTGCAAGTCTTTTTGCTTCGTCGATTAACGCACCACTCTTTTCAGCATGCGCCAAATCGACCGGAACCAGAATTTTCTTGAACATTCCATTCTCCTGCTTGTTTGGCCAAACTCTACAGGGCCCGGAGAATTACGCCTTGACGTGGGTCAAAGGACGCTGAAACGAGCAACTTGTTTCAGTACAGGAGAGTCGGCAGGCGTGATGAATTCGCGATCAAGCAACAAAGCCGCGCCTTGTTCCAGATCGGCTTCATGAGCGACCGGCAACTGTTTGGCGCGATCATGCGCCTCACCGATCAGTGTTCTTACCGCCAATGTTGAACAGATGTGTCTTGTTCGTATCGCACGCCGATGCCTCTCGAAACCACTGCCAAAAACAGTTTCGCACAGGACGCCAAAGTGCCGTTTAGTCTAGGACCGATCAGGGTCGATAATTCGCTGTCGGCTAGACACAAACCGGTCCTGGGACCGGCATGTCCTTGCCAGCTGGAATAATGGCCTAATGAAGAATCTGGCTCAGGAACAGTTTGGTCCGGTCGCTCTTGGGATTCGTGAAGAACTCTTCAGGTTCATTCTGCTCAACGATCTGCCCTTCATCCATGAAGATCACGCGGTTGGCCACGAGGCGTGCAAATCCCATTTCGTGGGTAACGCAGACCATGGTCATGCCTTCTTCCGCCAGAGTAATCATCACGTCGAGCACTTCCTTGATCATTTCGGGATCAAGCGCTGATGTTGGTTCATCGAACAGCATGATACGCGGTTCCATGCACAACGAACGGGCAATCGCTACACGCTGCTGCTGACCGCCTGATAACTGGCCGGGATATTTCAGGGCCTGTTCGGGGATCTTGACCCGTTCAAGATACTTCATAGCGATATCTTCGGCTTCCGCTTTCGGCGTGCCGCGCACATGGATCGGTCCCAGAGTGCAATTTTCGAGAATCGTCAGGTGTGGGAACAGGTTGAAATGCTGAAAGACCATGCCGACTTCACGCCGGATTTCATCGATCTTTTTCAGGTCATCGGTCAGTTCGATACCGTCGATGATGATCTGGCCTTTCTGGTGTTCCTCGAGCCGGTTGAAACACCGTATCAGGGTGGATTTTCCTGACCCGGACGGGCCGCACACCACGATACGCTCCCCCTCATAGACGGTAAGATCTATATCCTGCAGAACATGAAAGTCACCAAACCACTTGTTCATACGCGATACCTGTATGGCAACCTCGTCGGAAACCTTCATTTTCGAACGGTCGAGTTGACGACCGTCCGCCATCGCCATACCAGCGTCTTCGCCCGTCGTTGGTGTTTGAGTATCCGTCATCCCCGTTCTCCCTCTAATAGTCTGTCGTCATTTACGTCGCCAAACAATGTTCTCAATTACCGTGCAACGCCATTCAATGAACCGGCGGGGCATACATCAGCCCCCCTTTCGTCCACAGTGCATTAATGCCGCGCGGTATCCCAAGAGCAGTGTCAGGTCCCACATTTCTGTCGAAACTCTCACCGTAGTTCCCGACCATCGTGATGATGTTGTAGGCCCAGTCGTTTCCCACACCCATCCCCTCGCCGATTGCACCGTCAACACCCAACAACCGCCTGACGGACGGATTTTCCGATTCTTTCATCGCTTCGGCTGTTTTTGACGTGATGCCATATTCCTCGGCATTGATCATAGCAAACAGCGTCCATCTCACAAGATCAAACCATTTCGGATCATCGTCACGGACAACCGGCCCCAAGGGCTCCTTTGATGCGATTTCGGGCAATATAATGTGCTCACCCGGATTTGTGAGATTCAGCCTTTGTGAGTAAAGAGCAGACTGATCTGCTGAATAGACGTCGCACTCACCTCTGTCATAGGCCTGCACAACTTTTTCGGCATTCTCGAGCTCAGTTTCCTGATAGGTCATCTTGTTTGCTCGAAAATAGTCCGCGACATTCATTTGTGTCGTCGTACCGGACGCGACGCAAATCGTCGTGCCGTTGAGCTGCAATGCGCTCAACACGCCTAGCAGTTTCCGCACCATGAAACTCTGGCCGTCGAAATAGTTGACCGCCACAAACGACACCCCCTGTTCGGTATCCCTCGTTGCGGTCCACGTTGAGTTCCGTGCCAAAATGTCAATTTCGCCGCGTTTTAGAACCTCATACCGTTGCGTCGCCGACAACGGTATGAATTCCACTTTCGTTGCGTCGCCAAAAACAGCGGCTGCAATTGCACGGCAAAAGTCGACATCAAGTCCGCGCCACTCTCCATCTCCTTGTATGGAAAAACCTGACAAACCCTCGTTCACACCACACCTGAGGCTTTCCCGTTCCCTGACATCGTCAAGGGTACCGGCATGGCCGACGGAGACGGCGAGCAGCGACAAGGCAAGCACCGCAAAGCTCGTCCTCAACAGCATCGCCGAGTAGTCGGCCACCGGACGGCGACCAGCATATTGACGATAGCCTGACGGTGCTCTTCCCGGCATCCTTAGCGAATTGGTCAAAGACAACACTCTTTACGCCTCACTGATTTCAATTCCCGATCCATTCCGCTCAATATACCAGGTCTGTTCTTTGAGTGTGTATCAGCGCTTGCTAAACTTGGTTCCCGGGTTCCGTTCGGGCCCATGCGCAACCGCCACCGATATCTCCCGCAACAGCTTGTTTCGGGTACCCTCGATAATGTCGTTGTACGAAGCCACCGTGAGGACGAACGCACTTGGGCCCCCGATCACCACTTCGTCGAAATATTTGAACAGAAATGGATTGTCACTCAAAATGGCAAGTCCATTTATGGTTATCCCTTCGGCAACGACTTTGTCCCGCACGAACTCGGGCTGAGCACCGGAATTGTTCACCCCATCCGCCGACACATCAATAGACTTTCTACGGCCTTCAAACTGGTTACGTCTGATCAGACGCTCTCCATATTCCATCACACCGCCGATTCCCGTGCTGTCGGCATAGTCGCGTTGTGGATGTCTTGAAATGGCTGCGGAAAACGAATACGCCGAGGTTTCATTATAAATTCGGGTCCAGGGCACGATCTGTTTCTGCTGATGCGCGGAACTCCAATGCACGACAGTAGCCGCGATGCCCCTGGCTCCCGTCGTGCGGATCGCGGCAATGATCTCCGGGTCCCGAAAAGCCTGAACCAGGCCCTCCATTTGAAGCCTGTACTCCTTGGCATCGACACTTGCCGACGTATCAACCGCCAGAACCAACTCAAGATCGACGGGTTCAGATTGAGCAACGGCCGTAGCAAAAACAACTCTTTCGCCGGCGATCATCGCAACCCCGCCGACGACAACAATCAAAGCGGCTGTCAACAGGAGGGCTGTCCGCCCGCCCCTGCGAAACCGGCCAGGATCGGTGGATGCTTTCATCCTATAGGATCTGACTCAGGAACAACTGTGATCGTTCGTGCTGCGGGGTGTCGAAGAAGGCGTCCGGTTTGTTCTCTTCGATGATCTCGCCGTAGTCCATGAAGATCACCCTGTCGGCCACCGTCCGTGCAAAGCCCATTTCGTGTGTCACACACAGCATAGTCATGCCGCTTTCAGCGAGTTCCACCATCACTTCAAGCACTTCCTTGATCATTTCCGGATCAAGGGCCGATGTCGGCTCGTCGAACAGCATGATCTTTGGATCCATGCACAACGAACGCGCGATCGCCACACGTTGCTGCTGTCCACCAGACAATTGTCCGGGGAACTTCAACGCCTGATCGGGAATGCGCACTCTTTCCAGGAAATGCATTGCAAGCTCTTCGGCTTCCCTCTTGGGCATCTGGCGGACCCAGATCGGACCGTAGGTGCAGTTGTCGAGAATCGACATGTGGGGAAACAGGTTGAAATGCTGGAACACCATTCCAACTTCGCGGCGCACCGCTTCAATGTTCTTGGAGTTTCCCGTCAACGTGATCCCATCCACGATAACGTCGCCCTGTTGGTGTTCTTCCAACCGGTTGATGCATCTGATCATGGTCGACTTGCCGGACCCGGACGGTCCGCAGATCACGATCCGTTCCTTGGGTTTGACATTCAGGTTGACGTTTTTCAGGACATGAAATTGTCCATACCACTTGTGCATGCCGACAATCTTGATAATCGGCTCACCGGACTCAACGGCACTGGTAGTTACACCGGCATCTGTTGCTTCAGCCAAAGTCATTTATCACCACCTAACTACGAATCTTGAGGTTACGACTTGTGTCCGGTTTCAAGCTTCCGCTCCAGATAGAGCGAATACCGAGACATGCCAAAACAGAAGACGAAGAAGAAAAGCGCCACGAAGATATAGACCTCATTTGACAGGGCGCTCCACGCGGAGTCCGCGAGTGCCGACTTGGCTATACCCAGAAGATCCAGGAGCCCGATGATCAGCACCAGAGTGGAGTCCTTGAACAATCCGATGAAGGTGTTGACGATCCCGGGAATGGAAATCTTGAGCGCTTGAGGTAGTACGATAAATCGCATCGACTGCCAGTATTTCAGGCCCATGGAATCCGCCGCTTCGTATTGCCCATTGGGAATCGCCTGCAACCCACCCCTTATCACTTCCGCGATATAAGCGGCCGAGAACAGGACAACCATGATCAAAACACGCAGCAATAGGTCGAACTGCGTTCCTGGAGGCAGGAAGTAGCTCAGCATTGTCGAGGCCACGAACAGGATCGTAATCAAGGGCACGCCCCGTATGAACTCGATAAACGCCACACACAGCATTCTGACCACAGGCATGTCGGACTGGCGACCAAGCGCCAGCAGGATACCCATCGGCAATGACAGCGAAATACCGGTTACGCCAATAACGACGTTGAGCAGCATGCCGCCGAATTTGTCAGTCCCAACAGGCACAAGGCCAAGACCGCCCAGCAGCAGCCAAAAGGCCACCACCGGGTAAAGCATAGAGAACTTCAGCGCATGCTTCCGGTACGGAATCTTGTCGAACAGAACCGGGATCAGCGCCGCAAAGAGCAGCAGGAAGGCAAGTATGGGACGCCAGCGTTCCGGTTCAGGGTAAAAACCAAACACGAAGATCTTGAACCGGTCGTTGATGAATGCCCAACAGGCTCCATCGCCAAGCGCCCGGCACTCGTTACGGTCCGCTGCAACAAATACCGCATCGAAAAACATCCAGTTGACCAGCGGCGGCACGATTTTCCAAAGCAGAAGAAGTCCTGCAACCGTAAGCAAGGCGTTGAACCAGCTGGAAAACAGATTTTTCTTCATCCAGTAGATCGGACCGGACGTCAACATTGGTGCCGGCAGGTCCGGATGAGTACCTGGTTCGTAGGTTTGCGTCGTGTCAGTCATGTCAGCCCCCTATCGCTCAACCAGCGCAATGCGCCGATTGAAGTAGTTCATGACCGCCGAGATGATCAGCGAGAAGCACAGATAGAGCAGAAGCACGATGATCATCGTTTCCATTTCCTTGCCCGTCTGCATGAGTGAAATACCGCCGATCGTTGCAACGATATCCATGTAACCAATCGCAATCGCCAAAGACGAGTTCTTGGTCAAATTCAGATACTGACTTGTCAGAGGCGGCACGATCACGCGCAATGCCTGCGGGATGATGATGCTCTTCAGCGTAAGTCCCCGTGAGGCGCCCAGTGCATATGATGCTTCCCACTGACCATGCTTCACAGCCAGGATTCCGGCACGTACAATCTCCGCAATGAAGCAGGATGTGTAAATCGTGAGCGCAAGCCATAGGGCCAGAAACTCAGGTCTGATGGTCAAACCGCCTTCAATCCTAAACTTGCCAGCCGCAGGTATTTCCCATGATACCGGAAAACCGGTGACGACATACGCAATCAAAGGCAGGCCCACAATGAGCCCGAGTGAAGTCCAGAATACCGGTGACGTCTTACCGGTCTCATCCTTTTTCTTCTTGGCAGCGCGTTTGTAGATAATGGCACCGACAATGCCAACAATGAGGGAGATAGCAACAACTGGGAAAGCGCCCTCCGGAATTGGCATTGGCATCGTGAAACCACGGTTGGTCAGGAACGCCACATCGCCAAGATTGGCCCAGTCGGGAATTCTTTTCGGGTGCGGCAATGAATGTACGACAATGCCGTGTATCAACAAAATGTGCAGCAGAACCGGCACGTTACGGATGAATTCAACAATGCAGTAAACCGTCCGGTTTATCAGCCAGTTTGGCGAAAGCCGCAACACACCCATAATAAAGCCGATGATCGTTGCCGCGAATATTCCGCATACGGCAATCAGCAGGGTGTTCAACACTCCGACCAGACCTGCGACCAGATGAGTACTCTGTGAATTATACGGGATCAGGGTCTGATTGATGTCGTAGCCGGCCGGTTCATTCAGGAACGAAAAGCTGAATGTCTTGCCGAGAAGCTCAAGATTGACCTTTGCGTTGTAGCCAACGTACCCGAAAAAGGCGACCAGCAGCACAAGTGTTATGAACTGCATGATAATCGATCGTGTCTTCTTGTCGTACCACAGGCCAACCAACCCACTTCGTCCAGGCGTGTCGTCTCCGGGTCCCCCGGGCTGCATTTCGGTGGTGGTCACGTTTCCCTCTTCCCCTCATCGTTTGCCGGGTTCTTCATCCCTGCACAAACCTGGTTGCACTGCCCGCCCGCAAATGTCTTTTGACTGTTTTTTCGAGGCGTTCTGGAACCGATAAGCAAAAGGCCGTGCCGGTAGTTGTTACCGGCACGGCCAAGATTTTAGTTTAGGAACATAGTATGTCCGATATCAATGATACGGAGGTGCGTAGATCAAGCCACCCTTGTTCCAAAGTGCGTTAAGACCACGCTCAAGAGCAATCGGGGTCTTCGGACCAATGTTACGGTCGAAGATTTCACCATAGTTGCCAACAGCAGCAATGATCTTCGCTGCATAGTCCTTGTCCAGACCAAGCATGGCGCCCATATCGCCTTCGGAGCCCAGGAGCCGGTTGATTTCCGGATTGTTTGTTCCCTTGGCCATTTCGGCAACGTTAGCCTGTGTCACGCCGAGTTCTTCGGCAATGATCGTAACGTTCAAGACCCAACGAACAATGTCAGCCCACTGGTCGTCGCCATGACGCGTTGCTGGGCCAAGCGGCTCTTTGGAAATGATTTCCGGAAGAACAACATGGTCGCCTGGCTTCTCGAAAGTCGCACGAGTTGCCGCAAGACCAGAGGCGTCCGTCGTGTAGACGTCACAACGGCCAGCAAGATAGTTTGTGCGGGCTTCGTCATTGGTTTCGATCGGAACGGCTTCGTACTTGAGATTGTTGGTACGGAAGAAGTCTGCAAGGTTCAGTTCGGTGGTCGTACCGGTCTGAATGCAGACAGAGGCACCATCAAGTTCCTTAGCGCTCTTGACGCCAAGAGAAGCTGGAACCATGAAACCCTGACCGTCGTAGTAGTTCACACCAACGAAAGACAATTTCACGTCAACGTCGCGCACGAAGGTCCACGTCGAGTTACGCCAAAGAACATCACCTTCTTTGGAGTTAAGAATTGTGAAACGTGTCTTACCAGTCGAAGGAACGAATTTCACCTTCTTACCATCGCCGAGTACGGCAATCGCTGTAGCGCGGCAGAATTCGGCGTCGAAGCCCTTCCACTCACCACTGGCATCGGTATAGGCAAATCCGGTCAGGCCGGTCGACACAACGCATTTCAGTTCGCCAGCTTTGCGAACGTCTTCAAGTGTTCCCGCATTGGCGGAAACGGCTGCAAGCATGCCGACGGCGGCAGTTGCACCTAACAAAAGATGTTTCATATACAAATCTCCCTCACAACTTAAGTTGACCAATCTGGAACCTCCAAATTGGTCCAGAATCCGGTCCATAGCTTTTCTCAACCGAACCCGATTGATCGCTATGGTGCCGGAAGGCGGGCGAATGTCAACCCTCCTGAAGCTCCCTTGTCAACGGCAAATTTGCAACGACGAAACATTGGATATGCCGAAAACAGGCTGCAATACGACCATTGCGTCACCAAATTCGACAGGTTTTTCCCGATTGCCGGGCGAAAACTCATTCGTGTAGAAACAGATAACATCTGCTTCAAGAAAATTGAATTACTCGTTAATATTCATGGAATTCAGATCTGCCAGCACCGCTCTGCTGAAGTTCAATGACATTCATTGCGGAATTGGGTGGCTTCCGATAAATCTTTGCAACCATTATCAACCACCCAAACTGGCGTTAACTCAAGATGACAGAAAAAACCAAGAGGCAGGCGACCCGGCTTGTCACCATGGGCCGTGACCCGGAAGCCAACCATGGCTTCGTAAACCCTCCCGTGTTTCATGCCTCAACTGTGCTCTATCCGACTATGGAGGCTGTAAAGGCCCGGTCGCAGAAATACGTTTACGGCCGGCGGACAACACCGACGACGGAATCTCTTGAACTGGCAGTAGCCGACATCGAGGGCGGCTATGCCACCCGCCTGACGCCATCGGGTCTTGCTGCTATCACCACAACGCTTCTGTCCGTTCTGAATGCCGGAGATCATATTCTCGTCGCCGACACGGTTTATCGTCCCTGCAGAAACTTCTGCGATGCGGTCCTTTCCAGATTGGGCATGGAGGTCACATATTATGATCCGCTCATCGGCGACGGTGTGGCGGCGCTGATGAAGCCTAACACCAGGATCGTCTACACCGAAGCTCCGGGATCTCAGACATTTGAAATGCAGGACATTCCCGCGACCGCTGCCGCAGCTCATGCCGGCGGTGCCATGGTCATGATGGACAACACCTGGGCCTCACCGCTTTTCTGCGATCCGTTTTCGCTTGGCGTGGATGTCTCAATACAGGCTGCTACAAAATACATCGTCGGACATTCCGACGCCATGCTCGGCTGCATTACTGCCAACGAGGAATACTGGCCGCTGATCAAGAAGGGCCATGAGGATCTTGGACAATGCGCCGGACCAGATGACATCTATCTTTCCCAACGCGGCATTCGCACACTGGGCGTACGCCTCCATCAACATATGAAAAACGGCATAACCCTGGCCCAATGGCTTGAGCAACGCCCGGAAGTCGACCGGGTATTGCACCCGGCCCTTCCTTCCCACCCGGGCCACGACATTTGGAAACGCGACTTCAATGGAGCATCAGGCTTGTTTGCCTGCATTCTGAAACCAGTCGATGAAGCGCGGATCCATGCCATGCTCGATGGTTTTGAACTGTTTGGCATGGGATATTCCTGGGGCGGCTATGAAAGCCTGGTTATACCTTTTGACCCGCGCCCATACCGTAGCGTCACTCAGTGGCCCCATGTCGGCCAGGCATTGCGGTTCCACGCAGGCCTTGAGGACATAGACGACCTCAAGGACGATCTCACGGAAGGTTTTGACCGGCTAAGCGCTGCCGTCTGAACTATCCGCCGATTACAAACAGAAGCGCCGCTGACCCGATGAGCCAGCGGCGCTTCTTTGTATCTGATGACCGGTTTAACTAGACATCAAGGGCGTTGTCTCGCTCCCAGTCCGAGAAATGGTGCATGAAACTGTCCCACTCCTGCATTTTGAGCTTAGCGTAGGCGGTGTGGAACTCGGCCCCGAGCGCTTGCTTGGCAACAGCGCTCTTTTCAAACAACCGAATGGCATCGAGCATGTTGAGCGGCAGTTTCGGAGCGTTCTTGACCTTGTGGCCTTCCGCATACATGTCGATGTCGTAGCGCTTTCCGGGATCGACCTTGTTCTCGACTCCCCACATACCGGCTGCAATCATCGAGGCCTGGAGCAGATACGGATTGACCGCTCCGTCCGCCAGCCGGATTTCAATCCGGTTTGTGTCCGGTATCCGGATCATATGGGTCCGGTTATTGCCGCTGTACGTAACAGTGTTCGGCGACCATGTGGCGCCCGATGTCGTCCGCGGCGCATTGATACGCTTATAGCTGTTGACCACCGGGTTGGTAATCGCCGTCATCCCCTCGGCATTTTTCAAGAGACCGCCGATGAAGTTGTAGGCAAGCGGTGACAGGCCCAATTCGCCCTTTTTGTCTTCCATAAGGTTTTTCTTGCCTGACTTGTCCCACACCGAAACGTGGACATGGCAACCGTTGCCCGTGAGCGACTGCATCGGTTTGGGCATGAAGGTGGCACGGAAGCCGTAATTCTCAGCCACCGTCCGGACCATGTACTTGAAGAAGGTGTGGCGGTCCGCGGTTGTCAGGGCGTCGGTATAGTCCCAATTCATTTCGAACTGGCCGTTGGCATCCTCGTGATCGTTCTGATACGGGTTCCAGCCCAGTTGCAACATGTAGTCGCAGATTTCGGAAATCATGTCGTAGCGGCGCATCAGAGCCTGCTGATCGTAACATGGCTTGGCCTGGGTATCTGCGCCGTCGGCAAGTTCGGTGCCCTGGGGCGACAGAATGAAATATTCACACTCAACCCCGGTCTTCACCGTATAGCCCTGTTTCTGAGCCTGCTTCAGGACATTCTGCAGGACAATCCTGGGGGCATGTTCGACCGGCTTGCCGTTGAGATAGATGTCAGCCGGAAGCCAGCCCACTTCGGGTTTCCAGGGGAGTTGGATCAGCGCGTCGGCGTCAGGCAACGAGAACATATCGGAGTCGGCGGGCGTGAGATCCAGATGAGCCGCAAACCCGGCAAATCCTGCGCCGTCCTTCTGCATTTCCTTGATCGCCGCTGCCGGTACCAGTTTCGACCGAACAACCCCAAACAGATCGGTAAAACTGATCAGGAAATACCGTATGCCTTTTTCCTTGGCGACTTTTGCCAGATCCACTGCCATTTTCTCCCTCCGCGATAATTGATTTCTGTTTCCATCTGACGGTTATGACGAATTGCCGGATTGGTCAACCGCCTGTGACCGCTCCCGTTGGTGGCTTCAAAGGCTTTCCGATCCCGGAACCCAGTTTGTTCCCGCCAGAGGAATTCCAGACATCGCTGCGGCTTCAACTGTCAGGGCGCGCAGGTCCTCAGGTTCCAGATTATGGACGTGGGACTTGCCATTGGCCCGCGCCAGAGTCTGCGCCTCAAGGGTCAGCACACTCAGATAGTTTGCCAGTCTTTGACCGGCTTTCGCCGGATCAAGCCTCGATGCAAGCCCGGCGTCCTGTGTCGTGATCCCGGCCGGATCAGTGCCTGCCTGATAATCTTCCCAATAACCGGCACCCGACCCCAGGGCACGGTATTCATCGTCGAACTCGGGGCTGTTGTCGCCGAGTGCAATAAGGGCGGCCGTTCCGATGGAAACCGCGTCCGCGCCCATGGCGAGTGCCTTGGCCACATCGGCACCTGAGCGAATGCCGCCGCCGACCACCAGTTGCACTTTGCGATGCATGTCGACTTCCTTCAACGCCGCAACCGCTTCCTTTACCGCAACAAGGGTCGGCATACCGACGTGCTCGATAAACACGTCCTGGGTCGCGGCCGTCCCTCCCTGCATGCCGTCGATGACGACCACGTCCGCGCCAGCCTTTACGGCCAGCATGGTGTCGTAGAAAGGCCGGGCGGCACCGCATTTGACGTAGATCGGTTTTTCCCAGTTGGTGATTTCGCGCAACTCAAGGATCTTGATGGCCAGATCGTCAGGTCCGGTCCAATCAGGATGACGGCAGGCTGAACGCTGATCGATGCCTTCGGGCAAGGTCCGCATCTGGGCAACCCGTTCGGTAATCTTCTGGCCCAGCAGCATGCCGCCACCGCCGGGCTTTGCCCCCTGGCCGACCACGACTTCGATGGCGTCGGCCTTGCGCAGGTCGTCCGGGTTCATGCCGTAACGTGACGGCAGGTACTGGTAGACAAGCTGGCTTGAATGGCCACGCTCTTCCGGCGTCATGCCGCCGTCGCCTGTCGTGGTTGTGGTGCCCATGATACTGGCGCCGCGGCCGAGCGCTTCCTTGGCGTTGGCGGAAAGCGACCCGAAACTCATGCCTGCAATCGTGACCGGGATCTTGATTTCGATCGGCTTCTTTGCAAATCGCGATCCGAGCACGACATTGGTGTCGCACTTTTCGCGATAGCCTTCCAGCGGGTAACGTGAAATGCTCGCCCCCAGAAACACCAGATCGTCGAATGTCGGCAATTGCCGCTTGGCACCAAATCCCCTGATCCGGTAAAGGCCTTCGTTTGCCGCACGGCGGATCTCGTGGATGACGTTTTTGTCGAACGCGTGGGATTCGCGCAGTCCCCAGTTTTCATAACTCATGGCGCTGTTCCGTTAAGTCAGCCTAATAGGCATTCAGATTGTCGATTTTGAAGTTGTAGAGATTGCGGGCCGATCCAAAGCGCCGGAATTCATCCGTTCGGACGTCGGGGCACCTGCTGCGGTCGAGCAATCCACGCAGTTCCGCATGATGTTCGTCACGCATATCCTTTTCGATGCAATCCGCTCCCAGACTTTTGACCGAGCCACGGACGTAGATATGCGTTTCATAGAGCGAGTCGCCCAGAGCATCGCCGGCGTCGCCAAGCACAACAAGCCTCCCGGCCTGCCCCATGAAACAGCTCATATGTCCAACGTTGCCCTTGACGACAATATCGCCGCCTTTGAGCGAAATCCCGCATCGCGCCGAGGCATTGCCTTCTATCACCAGAAGGCCACCGATCTGGGTGGCACCGGCCGACTGGCTGGCATCACCCTTCACCCAAACTTCACCGGACACCATGTTTTCGGCGACACCCTGACCGACATTGCCGTTGATCACGACACGGGCGGACTTGTTCATGCCGGCACAATAGTAGCCTGTGTGCCCGTCGATCTCGACGTCGAGTGGCGCATCAAGTCCGCAGGCCAGCGCGTGCACACCCTTTGGATTTGCGATCTTGAAGTGACCCGTGTTGGTCGTCCCGTTAAAAGAATGGAGTTCGGAATTGATCTGGCGAAGATCGTCGTGGGCCAAATCAAAACTGCGAATATTCTGGATATTCATCACGCATGCCCTCCCCAACTGTAAACCACGGCAGGTTCCGGTTCCCAGACCTTGGCGCTCTCAATGTCAGGCAGGCCAACCAGGGCCCGGTATTCCGAAGCAAATGCGACATAATCATCTGTCTCCGCGAGGACGGCCGGTTTGCAGGCGATCGGATCTCTTAGCACTGCGAACCCTTCGCGCGTTCCAGCCACAAATGTGTAGAACCCGTCCAGGTCATCGAGAGACTCTTCGAGGGCCTGGTGCAGCGACCGGCCGTCGGCAAGCTTGCTTGAAATGTAGGCTGCAGCCACTTCAGTGTCGTTTTCGGTCCGGAATGTCATGCCCTTGTGGCGGCGCAAACGTTCCCGCACCTGATTGTGGTTCGACAAGGAGCCGTTGTGCACCAGGCACAGATCCAGGCCAGTCGAAAATGGATGAGAACCAGCCGTCGTAACCGCGCTTTCGGTCGCCATTCTTGTATGGCCCACAGCATGTGATCCGCTCTGCGCTTCCAGGTCGAACCGGGCCGCTACGTTTTCGGGAAGTCCGGTTTCCTTGTAAATCTCCACGGCCCTGCCGGCACTCATGATCTGCAGGTCCGGATCGTAGGCCTCGATGATCGATGCCACCCGGTCGTCCGTATCGGCAACAGTCAGTGTTGTGTGGGTACTGCGGGTCACAGCAGAGACATCGCCGCCAACCGCCGCCTCCAACGTTGCGCGGAGAGCTGCCCAGTCAAATGCCTCATCTGGGTGATAGACCGTGTATTTTGTGATGCCTGCGTTCTCACCGTCGCTGTAAACCGCAACCCCCGCGCTGTCGGGACCCCGGTCGGTCATTTCCACCAACATAGGGACGAAGAGTTCGCCAAGCCTGGACCGCAGGCCATCGTCTTTCAGATAAAGTCCGACAATTCCACACATCGTCAAAGAATCCATGAATTAGAGTGCGATTGCATATTGAATGTCAGTAACACATTATTCCTGACATGAAAATACATAATCACGGCAAGAACGATCACAAGACGGACGAAGGCATCCCGGACACACATGGTGCGCCAGAACGAGTAGAACCACTCAAGTATTGAAAGCCGTTCAGTTGCCGCTGGGGTAACTAATAATGGACAGGAACCGGATTGGGAGCTCAACCAGTTCCTCCGGCCCGTGGGCAGAGTTCGCCTCGAAGAACAGACTGTCGCCGGGCTCAAGCGTGTAGGTCTCGTGAGCGTGCCGGTAAACCACCGTGCCTTCCAGCATATAGATGAATTCGAGGCCGTCGTGCTGGAACAAAGGAAACACATCTGATTGTTCCGACAATGTGATCAGATAGGGCTCTACCGTAAGCTCCCCTCGGAGACTGTGGCCCAAAAGCTGGTAGTGATGGCCGGCCCGAGTGCCGCGTCTTTGAATGTCCAGGCCCTGGCCTGCCTTCACGAATACAGCGTCGCTGGCTTCCTCATACTGTCGAAACAAAGCGGTAACCGGCACATGCAAAGCTTTTGAAAGCGCATTCAGCGTCGCCAGCGAAGGCGATGTCTGCCCGTTCTCGATTTTGGACAACATGCCTGAGGAAAGATCGGCCGCCCTGGCGAGTTCGGTCACTGTCAGTTTCATGTCCGTACGAAAGGAGCGAACCTGCCGGCCGATGGCCTTCTCCAACACGTTGTGCCCTTCGGACGTGCCATGCGGGTTCTGCTTCAATTTGACAGGTTTGTTCATTCGAATGCCCCGCTTTGTGAATCATGACAATCAAGCATACAGTAATTTCAACCAGATGCATCCCGGCGGGCTGGACGCAGCAGCCCGCAACAGCAACCTTTTACGAGGAGATAAAGCAATTGAAACGCAATCGGATATGGGATCGTCGTTTCCTGAGTGTTGCCGATCTCGTCGCCACATGGAGCAAGGACCCTTCAACGCAGGTGGGTGCCGTCATTGTTGATGCCAACCGCCGGATCGTGTCCCAGGGCTACAACGGATTTCCCATAGGAACCGATGACGACCCGGCGATCTATGACGATCGTAACCGTAAATACAAACGCGTTCTGCACGCGGAAAAGAACGCTTTGTTGTTTGCCCAGAGGGATCTTTCGGGTTGCACGCTCTATGTCACCCACCCAGCGTGCGGCCAGTGCATGGCAGCCGCCATTCAAATGGGTATCGCTCGTATTGTTAGCCGGCCTGCCTCCGCCGACATGAAACAACGATGGACGGACGAATTCGCGGAATCCCGGTCCATGGCCGAGGAAGCTGGTGTCATTCTCGAAGCAATTGATGCTGAGGATATGTAACTAAGCCGCATCTGTTCCCCAATCAGGTCCAGCCCTTGTCTGCACGACACCACGCACCATCTGAGAAGTCCATCGCAAGAGTGCCGGGGCCTGACAATGTCAGGTTTTCGTCTCTCTTCACTATCAGACCGATGCCGTCGTCTTTTACTGCCTGCCTGTCGGAATGTGATGCTTGGACCTAAAATATCGTCTTTCGTCCACGGCCAGCCCTGCAGGTTCTTTGCAGTGATCTGTGCGGCGGACGTCAGTCGATTGCCACGTGGAAAACGATGAAACACCGCCGGAGTTTATTCCACCAATCCCCGGGCCGGTTGAGCGCCTTTCCCGACCTTGTGCGCCGGACGTTGCGGGCTGGAACATCGTCCTACCCGACGACTGAGCGCGACGGCCTGGTGATCAACAACATCATCGGTTATCTCGCAAGCCTGTCTTCTTTGAGTTATGCAATAAATTACACATTGATGGACGCTGTCGCTCTCGCCCCTCTGATCATCGGAAATGTACTCTCCGCCATTCTTACATCGATGGTGCCCCTGGTTCACCGGTTCGGACGTTTGGCTGGCGCACTGCTTCTGACAACAACCCTCTATACGAGCCTATTCTATTTTACCTACCTGCTCGGCCGAGGTTCGGGCATTCAGCTCAACTACATTGGCGCTGCCGCGATCGGTTTTCTGGTGCTGGGCATAGCCCGGGTTCGTCTCGTGATCCTGGTGGTAGCGGTTGCGGCCATTCTTCATGTCGCGGCCTGGTTCATGTTTCCCGTGGCAAGGCCCGACATTCACGTCCCCACGTCGTTCATCAGTCAGACCTACGCCATGTCGGCTGTGTCGATTATGGCCATAATCTTTGTTGCGGTTTATTACGCCTTCGCTCTCGTGCGCGATGCACGGGCACGCAGCGAGGCCCTCTTGCTGAATGTCTTGCCGGAAGCCATTGCTGAGCGCCTGAAGGCCGCACCGGACCAAACCATCGCCGAGCGGCACGAGGAAGCCACCGTCTTGTTTGCGGATCTAGTTGGTTTCACGGCACTGTCCACCCGTATCGGACCCGAACGCATCGTAGGCCTGATGGATGACCTGTTCACGGCCTTCGACACGATCGTCGCACGCCTGGGCGTCGAAAAAATCAAGACAATTGGCGATGCCTACATGGTCGTGGCTGGCGCCCCGTTGGCCCGAGTAGATCATGCCAGTGCCATTGCTGAACTGGCCTTTGAGATGCAGACGGCAACCGCCGAAGTCTGCGCCCGCCGCGGCTTTGATCTGCAAATCCGGATCGGTCTCGCCAGTGGAACGGTGATGGCTGGCGTCATCGGACGCACGAAGTTCGCCTATGACGTGTGGGGCGAGACGGTCAACTTGGCGGCACGCCTTGAGTCAAACGGCGCACCCGGCATAATCCTTGCGGACGAGCAGGCAAAATCAACTCTGAACGACAATTACAAATTCACCCACTTTGGGAAAATCGAGTTGAAGGGCCTGGGACCAACGAACGCTTGGCAGGTGATGCGTCCCGATGATTGATTTGCCTGAGTTTGAATTGTGACAACATCATAGGAAAACCCATGCCAAAATTCGACTGGCACAGCGATCCAATCACCGCCGAGACGCCTGTGACCGAAACCTACAGGAACACACAGAACGTTCGCCGTTTTCTAAAATCCCGATGCGGAGACAACTTTAGGTTCGATCGGCCCTTTATGTCCTGGATCAAAGACGGCACTGAGAAAACAATGGGCGACGTCGCCGATGAATGGAATCGGCAACACCTGGACGACTAGACGAGCATCCGGCTCTCACTACCTCCGGGCAACGGATGCCAACGAATCGTACTGCTGGGCCGGCTTCCTACAGGGTTATCTTCATCTGGACTTCCATATCCCTGGCGCTTTCCGCGTCCGGTGACCGTTGATCTTCCTCAAAACCGAGAGATCGATACAACGGCAACGCCTCATAGTGCCGGTTAAGTGTCGAGAGGATCATTGTCCGGTACCCAAGCACCCGCGCACGCTCCATCAGATGCAGACACAAGGCCCGGGCTACGCCCTGCCCGCGGGCAAACTCCCGGACATACATCCGGTTCATCTCGCAGATCTGCTCATCTTTCGGTTTGAGCATAAGGATTCCGGCGGCCCTGCCATCAACACACGCCAAAAGACATTCACCGGACGGCGGGTTAAAATGGACCAGAAGATCGGCGAGTTGTTGCTTGATGTTCTGGTTCGTCAGGT
>JAJFHC010000022.1 GCA_021775835.1 Hyphomicrobiales bacterium
CGGGCCTTTCCTGGATTACGATTCTCAAAAAGAGAGATGCTTTCCGGCAGGCGTTCGATGGCTTCGACCCGGCCCGGATCGTCAAATATGACGACGCAAAGATTGAAGAATTGATGGGCAATGCGGGAATCGTGCGCAACAGATCGAAGATCGTTGCAACGATTGGCAACGCGCGAACATATCTGGACATCATGGACGGCCCCGGATTTTCGAATTATCTCTGGAACTACATGGACGGCAAACCGCTTCAGAATACCTTTGCCTCGATGGATGACGTCCCTGCGGAAACAGCCTTGAGCAAGACCATATCCAACGACCTCAAGAAACGCGGCTTCAAATTTTGCGGACCGACCATTGTCTACGCCTTCATGCAGGCAGTCGGCATGGTCAACGATCACACCGTCCGTTGTTTCCGACACGAGCAGTGTGCCGCCATGGGCAAAAGGTAATGGCGGCCGCCAGATCGGCAAAGACGGCGGCACCGCCGAGGGCCTGGCAACGGATGCTCAGCGGGCGCCGACTGGATTTGCTTGATCCGTCACCTCTCGATATCGAAATCGAGGATATTGCCCATGGGCTTGCCCGGGTGGCGCGATGGAACGGGCAAACCCATGGCGATCATGCTTTCAGCGTCGCCCAGCACAGCTTGCTGGTTGAAGAGTTGTGTTGTCATTTTCGACCGGGACTGGACCGGCGCTGGCGGCTGGCAGCCCTTCTGCATGACGCTCCTGAATATGTCATCGGAGACATGATTTCGCCCTTCAAGGCGGCTCTGGGCCTGGACTACAAGGCGTTCGAGAACCGATTGCTTGAAGCTATTCATCGCCGATTTGGCGTGCCCGTCGCGCTGTCAAATGACATCAACGGCCTGATCAAGCGCGCTGACAAGGCTTCTGCCTTTCTGGAAGCTACCCAACTGGCGGGCTTTACGGATGCTGAAGCTGCCAAACTGTTTGGACGCCCCAGAGGCCTAACCGGAACCGGTGCAGGCGCCTTCTTTGCGTTGTCGCCTACGGGTGCACAGAATGCGGAAGACAGGCTGATCGAACGGGTACGGCTGCTTCAATGAAGCGACGCTGACAAAAAACACAAGCAGATTAGAGTACAATCGGCTCAATGCAGGGGTAGGTAAAGAGAAGATGGAAACACGACAGATTGTTGTCTGCCCGCTGAGTGCGGTTGAGAATGTGGTGGAAATCTACAAACCGTCGCGTCTGGTCACCCTGCTGAATTCCGACATGATGATCGATACGCCACCGGGCCTGAGTCCGGATCAACACCTCAAACTGGCGATGAACGACATCAATGCCCCGACTGATGGTCTGGTTGCCGCGAATGAAGACCAGGTCGGCGGGCTCATCGATTTTATCGACGGCTGGAAACAGGATGCGCCGATGGCGGTCCACTGCTGGGCGGGGATTAGCCGGTCAACGGCCACGGCCTTCGTCGCGTTGTGTCGCCTCAACCCTGACCGCAACGAGCATGAACTTGCTGCCGTGCTTCGGCGGGAGGCCCCATTTGCCTCGCCAAATCGTCTTATTACTTATCTGGCGGACGAGATCATGGACCGAAACGGCCGGATGATCGATGCCGTGGAAAGCCTTGGGCGCGGTGCTGATGCGTGGGAAGGCCGTGTGTTCACACTCAACCCGGACGGTTCCTGAAACCACGGAACGCAATACGCTTCACAGCGCCTATCTATTCCAAGTCTCAGTGGAAGGCTTCAAGTGCCTAGCGGAAGGAACTTGCGGGTTCGATCCTAGTGTTCGTCCTCACGCGGGCGACGTTGCGCTTTGTTACACGGGCAAGGTTGCGCTTCGCTTTCGACTTGATGCGAGTCCGCTTGCTAACTCTGCGGCTCGCGACGCGACGCTCCGGATAATAGAAGATATGACGGCCGATCTTCTTGACCTTGCGCATTTTCTTCGACCAGTGCGGGCTCACGTAATCGGCATGATAGTGCGTTGCCGTGCGAATGACATGGGCCTTTTTCTTACCCGTAATGAAAGCTTTGGCCATCGTCATTGCGCTGCGCCACAGCTTCTTGTTTGAAGCGATATCGGTCTTGCCGTCGCAGGCAAACGAGAACTGGCAGGCATTACGCTTGTGCTGGTTCTGGAACACCACGCCGCAAACAGTGCCTGGATAGTTTCCGTGCTTGACGCGATTGAGTACAACACCGGCGACGGCCATCTGACCGAGCGTCGGCTCACTACGAGCTTCAAAGTAGATGGCTTTCGCCATGCACGTCTGTTCGGCGTACTGGACCTTGCGTCGCTTGACCAGGGCAACCTTTGCGACCTTTGCGCGTTTAAACATGGTCACAATCTTGCGGCCAGACGGTACCGATCGGCGCAATGGCTGCGGCTTGTCCAAGCCAACATAGCCCGGAAGGGATGCTTGCGTGGAACCGCCGGCTTCCGAACCTTCAATTTCACCGGGCAACGTTCCGACACCAGAAGTAGACCCGACAGCCAGAGGCGGGTCATTAAGGAAAACTGCCGGTTTGCCCAAATTCAGGCTTGATTTCACAGACGTCGCACTGCGTTCAAGCAAAGTGTCAACATCCGGCGCTGCAGGAATAAGACCCGCCAGCACGTCATTCTTGCGTGCACGGGCGTCGCTCTTGGAGGGCGCCTTGATTACAATCTTGGCAGCCGCAATCCGATCCTGATCTTTAGCAGCAGACTTTTCTATGGTTACGACCTGCCGCGAGCCGATACGGTCCTGGTCCTTGGCCGTCGGTGAAACACTGTCGCTGGTGATCCGGTCCTGAACGACCTTGGCATCTTCTCTCAGATCTTCGAAAGACCCTCTGAGAAGTGCTGTTTTTCCTAGCAGACTGGACACGACTTCCGGTTCCGGCTGCCAATCGGTAGCGGCAACCGAACGGGCCGCGGCCTGTTGTCCAAGATGATTGCCAAGAAGAGCACCACCACTGAGTACGCATACCCCGGCAAGCACAAACGGTACATACCGTCTGAAGCCGCCTCGGCGCGGTGCGTAGATTGTTGCTGAAGGCTCCATAGAGCGCTTATTCTCCCCTCAGGCACGACCACAATTGTGAATCAGAAACACCGTTAACATTACCGTCCCAGATTCGATTACGTCCATAGAGTAGCCACACACGGTTTACCACAGGTTAACCATGGCTGCAACAAGGCCCGAATGCACAAACCGATAACTCAGATTCACAGTTAACTTGCTGGCTTGGCGTCATTTTATCTAATTCCAGGTTTGTTGCATTTTAGGCCACAAAATTGGCTATTCACGCGTCTGTGCAATGTTCATTCCAACTTCATGCTGCCGGGAAAATGGACTTTGTCCGTATGGCAATTCCACTCCAGTTCCAGCTCGAACGATTCCGTCCTCGCCGTACTGGGCGATGAGAGCATCTTCCAACCAGGATTGGGCCTGAATGTGACGCTGGTTTGGCAATCTTTCGTCCATTGCGAGCCAGTTCCAGTGTGCTTCCAGCGTCTCCAGCAACAAATCCACGCCGTCGCCGCTCTCCGCTGACAGGGTGATCACACGTACAAGCCATTCCTCGGTTCCATGGTGTGAAAACAGGCTCAGGGCACCCTCAAGATCTGCAGCAGCCCGGGCGGCCACTGCCCCGAGATCCGCCTTCGTCACGGCCGCGACATGGGGTATTTCCATGATGCCAGCCTTCATGAACTGCAAACTGTCGCCGGACGCCGGTTGGACACAAAACACAACGCTATCAGCAACTTGGGCGATATCGGCTTCAGACTGACCGACACCCACCGTCTCGATCAGGACGACATCGAACAAAGCACGCATCAGGATCATGGCACCGTAGGTGAGCGTGGACAGACCGCCTAGCCTGCGGCGCGCCGCCATCGATCTGACGAAGACACCGGGGTCACCAGGATCGGTCACGATGCGTGTCCGGTCGCCAAGCAATGCACCGCCCGTGCGCTTCGATGATGGATCCACGGCAATGACCCCGACCGTCAGTCCCTGACTTCGCCATTGTCCAATCAGGGCATTGACGAGGGTGGACTTGCCAACCCCCGGCGGGCCGGTCAGACCAACGACATGTGCACGTGGTGCAGCGCATGCGTTGTCCAGAACATCGATGACATCAGGCGCTTCCGGTCGGATCTCCAGCGCGGCAAGGGCATTGGAAAGGGCCTTCTTTCCCCCGGAACGAAGCAGCTCGAATGTCAGCGCCTGTTTGGGAGCGGCGACCAAAGCTCAGGCGTCCTGACCGTTTGTTCGCGAAAGGGCTGCCTGGGCTGCCGCCAGACGGGCAATCGGCACTCGAAATGGCGAGCAGGACACATAATCGAGCCCGACTGATTCGCAAAAATCGATCGATTGCGGGTCGCCTCCATGCTCGCCGCAAATACCAAGCTTGATATCGGGCCGCGTTGACCGCCCGCGATCGGTTGCGATGCTCACCAGTTCACCGACGCCGTCAATGTCTATGGTGACAAACGGATCGACCTCAAGAATACCCTTGGCAGTGTATTCCGTCAGGAAGGATGCGGAATCATCACGGCTGATGCCGAAGGCGGTTTGTGTCAGGTCGTTGGTCCCGTATGAAAAGAACTCCGCCGTTTCGGCGATTTCGGCCGCACGCAAGGCAGCGCGTGGCAGTTCGATCATGGTGCCTACCAGGTACTCGATGGTTTCTCCGGTTTCCAACTGAACTGCATCGGCGACAGCAACAATCCTCTCCCTGATGAGTTCGAATTCAGCTTTCGTGGCCACCAAGGGCACCATGACTTCGGGGATAACCGGCTGGCCTGTTGACTTGGCGGCCGCGATTGCCGCTTCAAAAATGGCGCGCGCCTGCATTTCGGGGATTTCCGGATAAGTTATCGCCAATCGGCACCCCCGGTGCCCAAGCATCGGGTTTAGTTCGTGCAACGACCCTACACGGGCGCGCAAAACTTCCGGGTCGGCGCCCATGGCTTTGGCGACTTGCGCCACTTCATCATCGGAATGAGGCAGGAACTCATGTAGCGGTGGATCAAGCAGCCTGATCGTGACCGGCAGACCGGACATGATCTCGAACAACTCGGTGAAGTCGTCGCGCTGCATTGGCAGGATCTTGTCCAGAGCGGCCCGGCGGCCTTCCTGGGTTTCGGAAAGTATCATTTCACGGACGGCCACGATCCGGTCTGATTCAAAGAACATGTGCTCGGTCCGGCTGAGTCCAATGCCTTCCGCACCGAATTCCCGGGCAGTCCGGGCATCCAGTGGCGTTTCCGCGTTGGCCCGAATTCCCATCCGGCGGACGGTGTCGGCCCAGGACATGAGAAGCCCGAAGTCACCGGAAAGTTCAGGCTGGATGGTGGGCACACGACCCTTGAGCACCTGCCCCGTGGAACCGTCGACAGTGATGATGTCGCCACGTTTGAGTTCCTCCCCCAGGCACCGCATGGTCTGGGTGGCATAGTCGATGTAGATACCGCCGGCGCCCGACACACACGGTCGTCCCATGCCGCGTGCAACAACAGCCGCATGGCTGGTCATGCCGCCCCGTGTGGTCAGGATGCCTTCGGCGGCATGCATGCCATGAATGTCTTCAGGGCTGGTTTCGATGCGGACCAAAATTACGTTCCTGCCCGTGGCCTTCAACTGCTCGGCTTCGTCCGGATTGAACACGATCTCGCCACAGGCCGCACCCGGAGAAGCCGGGAGCCCGGTTGCCAAAATCTCGCGCTCGGCGTCGGGATCGAGTGTGGGATGCAGAAGCTGGTCGAGTGACGATGGATCGATCCGCGCAACTGCTTCGTTCTGGGTGATGAGCCCCTCGGACGCCATTTCAACCGCAATCTTGAGAGCGGCTTTCGTGGTGCGCTTCCCGGACCGGGTCTGGAGCATCCAGAGTTTGCCCTCCTGAACCGTGAACTCCAGGTCCTGCATGTCGCGGTAATGACCCTCGAGTTTTTCGTAAATGGCGCGCAGCTGGGCAAAAACCTCCGGCATGAGCGCTTCCATGGACGGTGCATCGGAATCGGCTTCCATGCGTGCGCTTTCAGTTATGTTCTGCGGTGTCCGGATGCCCGCAACCACGTCTTCGCCCTGGGCATTGACCAGGAACTCGCCGTAGAGCGCCTTCTCGCCGGTAGACGGGTTACGCGTAAAGGCCACGCCCGTGGCACTGGTCTCGCCCATATTGCCGAACACCATGGCCTGGACATTGACGGCAGTGCCCCAGCTTTCGGGAATATTGTGAAGCCGGCGGTAGGTTTCCGCACGGGCATTACGCCACGATCCGAAGACCGCGCCGATGGCACCCCACAGCTGCTGATGCACATCCTGGGGGAACGGTTCGCCAAGGTTGTCCTGCACACACGCCTTGTAGGCCGTGATGATCTCGGCCCAGTCTTCCACAGTCAGGTCCGTGTCGAGCTCGTAGCCGTGATCCTCCTTGAAGGCTTCCAGAATGTCTTCGAAGTTGAAATGATCGACACCCAGCACGACGTCGCAATACATCTGGATGAAGCGGCGGTAGCTGTCATAGGCAAAACGGGCGTCGTCGGATTTCTTCGCCAGGCCTTCCGTCGTGATGTCGTTTAGGCCCAGGTTGAGAACGGTATCCATCATGCCGGGCATGGATGCACGGGCGCCGGAACGCACGGACACAAGCAACGGGTTTTCCGGGTCGCCGAAGCGGGCACCGACCAATTCACCAATATGTGTCAACGCTTCTGTTACCTGATCCTTCAAACCGTCGGGATAGTTCCTGTCATTGTCATAATAGGCGGCACAGACGTCCGTAGTGATGGTGAATCCGGGCGGAACAGGCAGTCCCAGGTTACACATCTCCGCCAGATTGGCGCCCTTGCCGCCCAGCAGGTTGCGCAATTCCGCCGATCCGTCGGCGACGCCGTCTCCAAATCGATAGACCCATCGGTTATCCGGCACAGACATGTTTTCAGTTTCCCGTTGTCAGCTTTCGATCTTCGAAAAATCCGCCACTTCCAGAGTTGCCGCCCTGATGCTTGCCAGCAGCGTCAACCGGTTCTCGCGCAGGGCATGTTCATCCGCATTGACCGTCACGGCGTCGAAGAAGGCATCGACCGGCCCCCGCAACCCCGATAGCGCCGTCATGGCCGCCTCGAAATCTTCCCTCGCCACCGCATCCTTGGCCTGACGGGAGACGGTTTCGACCGCAGTCGCCAGCGCGGTTTCTTCGGGTTGGGCAAACAGGACAGGGTCGGGAGATCCGTCAAAGGACCGGCTATCTTTCTTTTCCTCGATGCGCAGAATGTTCGCCGCCCGGCGGACACCCGCCAGCAGATTGACGCCGTCATCGGTGCCCAGGAAAGCGCCAAGTGCTTCGACACGGCGTACGATCATCAAAAGATCGTCCTGCTGTCCGAGCGAGAATACAGCGTCAATCAGGTCGTGCCGCGCGCCCTTGTCGCGGAGATAGACCTTGAGGCGGTCGGCAAAAAACGCCAGAAGCACATCGCTGCCGTTCTTGGCATCTCCCTCGGACGACACCCAGTTGGCGTCGACCAGATCAGGTGTGATCTCTTTGTAGACGAACGCGGTTTTCTCAAACCATTTGGTCAGCGGCAGGCGAATTTCATTTTCAAGGATCAGCCGGTTGATGCCCAAAGCCGCCCGCCTCAGGCCGTAAGGATCCTTGGAGCCGTTGGGTTTTTCATCAATCCCGAAAAACCCAACAAGGGTGTGGAGCTTGTCGGCAAGCGAGACCACGACTGACGTGGGGTCTGTCGGGACATCGTCGGCCGGGCCCTGCGGCGCATAGTGTGAGCCGATGGCTTTTGCCACTTCCGGCGAAAGGCCATCGTTGCCCGCATAGTACTGGCCCATCAACCCCTGCAATTCGGGGAATTCCCCAACCATGTCGGTAACCAGGTCGGCCTTTGCCAGGAGTGCCGCTGTTTCGCAATCTTGAGCGTCGGCGCCGGGCACATCGGCGGCAAGCCCCATGGCCAGACGGGCGATGCTGTGGGCCTTGTCGTGAACCGTCCCCAGCTTGGCGTGAAAAATCAGGTCGTTGAGTTTCGGCAGGCGGCTCTCCAGTGTTGCCTTGAGATCCTGGTCCCAGAAAAACTTGGCGTCCGATAACCGGGCTCTCAGAACCCGTTCGTTACCGGCGATTACGGCTTCCCCGCCATCTTCGGCCACAAGATTGGAGACTACGATGAACCGTGGCGCCATGGCGCCGGTACGCGGATCGGTCAGCGTGAAATACTTCTGATGGGTCCGCATGGCGCTGGTCAGCACTTCAGGTGGCACCGCCAGGAACGCTTCGTCGAATCGGCCCATGAGCACAACCGGCCATTCGACGAGACCGGCAACTTCGGCAAGCAGGCCAGGGTCATCCCTGACATCCAGACCTTGGGCAAAGGCCAGGGTCTTGGCATCTGTCGAGATCGTGTCAGCTCGCCGGTCGGGATCAAGCATGACGAAGGCTGCATCCATGGCCGCTTCATAATCCTCAAACCGGCGCACGGTAATGTCGCCAGGCGCCATGAACCGATGGCCTTGTGTCGTGTCGCCGGAACGCAGGTGTTCGACATCGAAGGCAACAGTTTCGCCGTCGAACGTACACACGATGCCATGAAGCGGGCGCACCCAGCGCATGGTGCCCGTGCCCCAGCGCATCGACTTGGCCCAATGAAATTTCCGTATCACTTCGGGCACGATTTCCGCGATCAACTCGGGAACCGACTGCCCGGTCCGCTCGATCACAGCCGTGTAAAACTGGCCCTTCTTGTCATCTTTGACCTGAAGGTCTGCGCGCGTCAGGCCGACGGATCCGAGAAATCCGTCGATTGCCTTGTCAGGGGCGTCGACACGGGGGCCCTTGCGTTCCTCACGGACATCGGGCTGACGAGCGGGTAGGCCTTCGACCGACAGGACGAGCCGCCGCGGCGTTGCCAGGCAGCGGGCTCCTTCATAGACGCAACCGGCCTCGACGAGCGCATTCGTGACGCCCTTCTTCAGGTCGTCGGCCGCGCGCGATTGCAGGCGCGCAGGAATTTCCTCGGACAGGAGTTCAAGCAGGAGTTCCGGCATTACGCTGACTCCTCTTCCACGACAGCGCCAGCCTGTTCCGTCGTCAGCCAGACTTCCGCACTTTGTCGCGAAAGCCGCCGGACGCGACCGATGTAACTGGCCCGTTCCGTAACCGAAACAATTCCCCGGGCGTCCAGAAGGTTGAAGATGTGGCTGGCCTTGAGACATTGGTCGTAGGCTGGCAAGGCAAGCCCCGCCTCGATCAGTCTGTCGGATTGGTTTTCGGCGTCGACAAAGTGGCGCAGAAGCACGTCGGTGTCGGCATGTTCGAAATTATGGGCCGAGTATTCCTGCTCGTTCTGCAGGAAGACGTCACCGTAGGACACCCGGCCGTCACCTTCGCCGCCATTGAAATTGAGGTCGTAGACGTTCTCCACACCCTGCACATACATCGCCAGGCGTTCGAGACCGTAGGTCAGTTCACCGGACACCGGCGCGCAGTCAAAGCCGCAGACCTGCTGAAAATAGGTAAACTGGCTGACCTCCATGCCATCGCACCAGACCTCCCAACCAAGGCCCCATGCCCCCAGGGTCGGGCTTTCCCAATCGTCCTCCACGAAACGGATGTCATGGAGTTTGGGATCGATGCCAATGGCATACAGGCTGTCCAGGTAGAGTTGCTGAATGTCATCGGGCGATGGTTTCAAGATCACCTGGTACTGGTAGTAGTGCTGCAGGCGATTCGGGTTTTCACCATAGCGCCCATCCGTCGGCCGCCGGGACGGCTGCACATAGGCTGCTTTCCATGGTCTGGGCCCGAGGGCGCGCAAGGTGGTTGCCGGATGGAACGTGCCCGCCCCCACTTCCATGTCGTAAGGTTGAAGCATGACGCAGCCATAGGTTGCCCAG
>JAJFHC010000211.1 GCA_021775835.1 Hyphomicrobiales bacterium
GGAACGGTCGAAACGTTCCGTGCGCGAAGACAAAGGCAAAACGCGCGTTGCCGTCGCCGGCCTTGGGCTGATCGGCGAAGGCGCTGCGTTGCGCGTTGTTTCGGACAACAGGTACGAACTCTGCGGCGTCTTGGTTAACGACGCCTCCAAACCGCGCGATGGCTTGCCGGCAGGCACAGTCGTTACAGACACGATCGATGCGCTGTTCGATACGCACCCGGATGTTGTAATTGACGCTCTGCCGGTAGGCGATGTCGGCCGCACGCTGATCGAAAAGGCGATTTCAAAGGGCGTAAGCGTCATATCAGCCAACAAACAGGCGGTTGCGGGATCGTTAGAAGCGTTCTCAACGCTGGCGGTGCGAACCGGCGCGCAAATACGGTACGCCGCATCCGTTGGCGGCGGCGCGCCAATGGTTGAAACCGTCCGCCAGGCCCGCGATCATGGAGAAATCGTTGAAATGACGGCGATCCTCAACGGGACCGTCAATTATATTTTGACGGCGCTCGGCGATGGCGTTGCCTTTGAGGATGCGGTGCGCCGCGCGCAGGACGCGGGCTTTGCCGAACCGGATCCGAGCGCGGACCTTTCCGGCGACGATGCGCGCGCGAAGATCTCTATACTTTGCTACGAAGCGTTTGACGCCGAGATCGATGTCGATGCGATATCGACAGTTCCGCTGGATGCTGCATTGGCGCGCAAGATAAGCGATGACGGCGGCCTCTATAGACAAGTGTCGTCGATACGGGCCTCAGGCGCGGGGGCGGTATCAGCGGATTTGACATACGCTAAACTCGCCGCGGACCATTTTTTCGCCGGCGTTAGGGATGAAGGCAACGCATTACGCGTCGTCACCGCTGACGGGCGTGTCTTTACCTGCGCAGATAAAGGCGCCGGCCGCACGCCCACCGTTGATAGTTTGTTTGCTGATCTTGAAATCTTGCGCGCGGCGCTTCCGCCGCGGCAAAACACCTGACCGCGGCGGATTATGTCTGACAATTTGACATCTGCTGCGGGGGAATACCTCCGCAAAACGCGCCGGCTCGTCCTGAAGGTTGGCTCCGCAATCTTGTGCGGAACAGACGGCGTGCGCGAACAATGGCTCGCAGCGCTTGCCGCGGAGATTGCCGCGCTCCGCAAGGCCGGGGTCGAGATCATTATCGTCTCCTCGGGCGCCATTGCATTGGGGCGCCAGCAACTGAAACTTGGACAGGGTTTGCGCCTTGATGAAAAACAGGCAGCGTCTGCGGCGGGACAGGCGGCGCTCATGCAAGCGTGGCAGTCAGCCTTTTCGCGCCACGGATTGCCGGTTGCGCAAATTCTCTTAACGCTTGACGATACAGAGGACCGGCGCCGATACCTCAACGCGCGCGCCACGTCGCGGACATTGCTTGACCTCGGCGCGGTGCCGATCGTCAACGAAAATGACACGGTCGCGACAAGCGAAATCCGGTATGGCGACAACGACCGGTTGGCGGCGCATGTCGCCCAACTCGTTGAGGCGGATACGCTGCTTGTTCTCTCCGATGTGGACGGTGTTTATGACGCCGATCCGAGGGCGAACAAAGACGCAAAACGCTTCGACGTCATTGATGCGATCACGCCGGAAATCGAGAGCGCCGCGGCCGGTCCGAATGCTGCCGCCGGGGTCGGGTCCGGCGGTATGGCGTCAAAACTGACGGCGGCGAAAATTGCGGCGAAAAATGGATGCGCAACCATCATCGCGCCCGGTCATATCGATGCGCCGCTTGCGCAGATCCTGAGTGGCGGACCGGCGACGCTCATTTGTAAAAACGGTTCTGCAACGAACGCACGTTTGCGATGGATCGCCGGTCGGTTGAAACCCGCGGGCGAGATCCATATCGATGCCGGCGCGGAAAATGCGTTGCGATCTGGCGCCAGCCTGTTGCCCGCCGGGGTTACAAAAGTTGTCGGCGCTTTCTCCCGCGGTGATGCGATCTCGATTGCAAGGCCGTCGGGTCGTGTCATCGGGCAGGGCCTGTCCGCTTATAATAGCGACGAACTTGACCGAATCGCCGGGCGTCAGTCCGACGAAATCGAAGCGCTATTAGGTTATAAGCGACGGCCTGCGGCCATTGAAAAAAACGATATGGCGCTCCATGAGAAACCGAAATGACAACTGCGCTTGATAAGACCATGACCGCAATTGGCGTTGCCGCTTCCAAAGCGGCGCGCGCGTTAAGCGCTGCGTCAACGGAAGCAAAAAACAGTGCTCTGACGACGGCGGCGACAAATATAGACGCGCGCCGTGCTGATATTCTCGCGGCTAATGCTTTGGAAGTTTCGGCCGCGCGCGATGCCGAAAAAACGGCCGCCTTCATTGATCGTATGGCGCTCGATGATGGGCGCATCGATGATATTTGCACCGCGCTCCACAATATCGCAGCGCTCGACGATCCCGTTGGCAAAGTTTTACTCAAACGATCCCGCCCGAACGGCCTGGAGATCAGCCGCGTCGCCGTACCCATCGGCGTCATCGCAGTCATTTACGAGAGTCGTCCCAATGTGACGGTAGACGCTGCGGCGATTGCAGTGAAAGCCGGGAATAGTGTCATTCTGCGCGGCGGCTCGGAATGCATCAGAACGAATGGTGCGCTTTACGAATGTTTTCGGGACGCTTGCACGGACGCCGGCCTGCCCGCAAACGCCGCCCAGTTTATTGAAACACCTGATCGCGCCGCAGTCGGCGCGTTGTTGTCCGGTTTGAACGGGACGGTGGATCTCGTCATTCCCCGTGGCGGCAAGTCGCTGGTTGCGCGTGTTCAATCCGATGCGCGTGCGCCGGTGCTGAGCCATCTTGATGGCGTCTGTCATGTTTATATCGACCGCGACGCCGACATTGAAAAAGCAGTTGCGATTGCCGTCAATTCGAAAATGCGGCGCACGGGCGTATGCGGCGCCGCAGAAACTTTGCTGATTGACAAGGCGGCGCTGGATCGTCTCTGGGCGCCAATCGCGAAAGGTTTGCGCGTCGCGGGCTGCGAATTGCGTGTTGACGCCGCAATCCATGCGATCGACGCCGAAACGGCGCTCGCGCGTGAGGAAGATTACTATACGGAATATCTGGACGCCGTCATCAGCGTTACGGCCGTCGACGGTGTAAGCGGCGCAATCGATCATATTGGCAGCTATGGGTCGGGACACACTGAAGCGATTGTCACTGAAAACGAAGACGCCGCTCAGAGATTCATCGATGGTGTCGACAGCGCTATCGTCCTGCATAACGCCTCGACCCAGTTCGCGGACGGTGGGGAATTCGGTCTCGGCGCGGAAATCGGCATTGCGACCGGACGGCTCCATGCCCGCGGGCCGGTCGGTGTTGAGGAATTAACGACGTATAAAAATGTTGTCCGCGGCGTCGGCCAGATCAGGCCATGAAAGACCGCTTGGCAGATTCTGCTAATTTCGGCGCGAAAACGGAGGCGCTGGCAAAATAATTTAAGCGATTTACCATTAGATGGTTGTTCTATGACGCAAAGGTGTTGTAAGCCGGTTCGGCGCTGCAACAATTGCGGTGCAACAAAGAGGTCAAGTCAGTGCAGAGCATACTGCATCAGGGAGGTATCGGCGACGCCGCGGGTTCAA
>JAJFHC010000212.1 GCA_021775835.1 Hyphomicrobiales bacterium
CTTTCCAAAAGCTGCATTTGTAAAAACCGGCGCCGAAGGCGTTTACTGCGGATTCATTCCGTGTTCCGGGCTGGGCATTGCCCTGAAGTGCGACGACGGGGCATCTCGGGCCGCCGAGACCATGATGTCCGCTCTGCTTTACCGTCATGGCGCCATCGGCAGGGATGACATCGCCAAGGCGCCGGACCTTTTCGACGCCCCGATCACAAACCGACGCGGATTCAAGACAGGCGTCGTAAGACCTGTGGGAGACCTGGCATCCTGACCTGACGAAGAACGTGTCCGGCGCGTCCGATTTACGGAACGATTGTTTTTGCGCCTGTCAACGCGGCAAGCTTTTGCGGCTCTACTTCGAACACGGCGTTCGGCGAACCCGCGGCGGCCCAGACACTGGCGTGGCTCAGAAGGTCGGCATCGATGAATGTTTCCACCGGCGTCAGGTGCCCGATGGGTGCCACACCGCCGATGGCAAACCCGGTCTTGTCACGAACGGCTCTGGCATCCGCCCGGGTAAGCGGTTCCCCGATCTGTCCTGCAGCGTTCTCGAGGTCGACCCGGTTGGCGCCGCTTACAAGAAGGAGCTTCAGTTGGCCGGACGCCGCGCCCTCGAAGATCAGCGATTTGACGATCTGCGCGACATCGCAACCACAGGCTGCCGCCGCCTCTTCGGCAGTACGGGTACTTTCCGGCATGCGGACAACTGATATGTCGAGCCCAAGTTGGCGGGCGGTATCTTCCACGCGTTTGACGCTTTTCGACATGGGAGATTTTGCTCTTTGCATTGCGACGACGGCGAGGTGAGGCAATAGTTTACTACCGGCCTCCGATGGCTACAATGGTTTACGGGACGGCGTGAGGCTTCCCGAAGAGGAGCGTCCCTCCATGCCCGATAGAATTCAGCAGGACAATGAGCCATGAAACAGCAACAACAGGCGTTGGCGCCCCACGAAGTCATCAATCTGGAAGCCTACCCGATTGATGACTTGGACTCGCCGTCATTTGCTGCGTTGACCGGGCGGCTGCGCGCCGAACTCGATGCCCAGCAATACGTGGTGTTGCCTGATTTCATCCTGCCCTCTGCCCGCGCAAAGGCAATCGACCAGATCGAATGCGCACTTGGTCGTGCCAATCACATCAGCTCGGATAGAAACTGCTACCTCCAGCGCCAGCCCGATCCATCGCTGCCGGAGGGTCATCCACGCAATCTCTTTCTCCCGACCAGTTCCCGCATGCTTGCCGCCGATCTCCTGCCCGTCAACTCGCCCCTGAGAACACTCTATTTCTGGAACAATGTCCGGCAACTCGTCGCCCGCATCGTCGGTGCCGACAAGCTCTACGAAAACGAGGATCTGCTCCAGCCGGTCAATGCTCTTTGCTATCAGGACGGCGATCAGTCGGCTTGGCATTTCGACTCCTTCAACGCCTTCACGATGACTCTCATGCTGCAGGCTCCCGAAGAAGGCGGCCGATTTGAAATGGTTCCGGACATTCGCAGCGATAAAGATCCTGGTCATGACCGGATTGCCGGAATCATGCGCGGCGGCCGGGAAGGTGTGGTCGAGATCGGCCGCCAGGAGGGTGCGTTGTGCATCTTCCGTGGCAGCAATTCCCTCCACCGGGTGTCGAAGGTCTTCGGGCCCCGTCGTCGGATCATGGGCGTCTTCGTCTACGAGGATGTACCCGGCGTGATCGGCGATCCCGAGGTTAACGAGACCGTCTACGGCAGGCGCACAGCCCTTGCTCAGTAGCGCGTGTTTCAGCTCACAAGATTGCCGGTAAAGGTCGCATTCTTTCGCTTGAAGAGTTCGGGCCCGTTCAGGTCGGGCACAACCACCTTGTCGTGATCGACTCCGGCAATGGCGGTCTCGCTTGAGCCTGATACTTGATTGTTGGCAATCAGGGCAGGGCCCGCGCCTTTGGTCAGGGAGACACCGATGCCCACGGTGCAGTTGCGCACTAGGTTGTCGCTCGCGGTCACGTCCCTCAGGTACTCGGCCCAGCCAAGCACGATACCGAATACCGGTGCGTTCTCCACCACGTTGCCGGTCACAAGGGTGTCGGCTTCCACGCCGATGCCGGTTCCACGCTTGTCGGTTTCACCTTTACGCACAAACAGGTCCCGCACGATGTTGCCCGAGCACACCGCCAACCGGCCACCGTCATTGAAGTTGGTGATCGATATTCCTGACGCTGCGTTTTCGATAATGTTATTGGCGATGATCGCGCCCTCGAACGCAAACTCGGCGTAAATCGCCACCTCGCCCAGCCGTGAGCAGGAGTTGCCCACGATCTGACAGAATGACCCGCTGTTCGATCGCACGGCGGAAAACGCGCAGTCGGCGATACGGTTGCCCGATACAATAACGTTTGCCGCCCGGTAGACATTGACCCCGTTGCCGTTCTGGCCAGAGCCCCCGGCTTTGGTGTCCACATGTTCGATCCGGTTATGAGCAACGATCGTGCCGTCTTCGCGCTTTTCCCCCTGCCACACCAGAATGCCGTTGTTGTCGCAATGGTGGATGTGGCAGTGGTTGATCGATAATCCACGGGCGTCGTTGGAAAAAATTGCCGCCTGGCCCACATGACCGATCTCGCAATTGGTAATCCGCCCTGATGTGTTTCGCAGGACGATGCCGTTCTCGACGCCGTTCAGGAACCGGCAGTTGTCGACCACAAGATCACGCGCGCCGTCGGCTTCAAGCAGGGCACGTCCGCTACTGTCCTTGCCGTGGTAGCGAACGGTGTTGGCGCCGCCGTCGACCGTGATATCGCGCAGCACGATGTGGGCACTGCCTGCCGTTCGCAGGGCCGGCGTGTCGGACTTGACCGGCGCGATGACGGTCTGTCCGGGGACGCCCGCCATGTGAAGCGATCCGGTGATTTCCAGGCCGCCCGCGATGATCCGGCCGCCTGGCAGAAGCAAGGTCGACTTCTGGCCGATGGCAAAATTGATTGCAGCCTGCAGTTCAACAGATTGGTCGTTTGCCGTGTCTGTTGTGATGCCGAAGTCTGCCGCGTTCACGGTTGACCCGGCGGTCGCCGCTGCAACGGTTCTGGACTCCGATGCCAAAGTGACGGCCCCCAGCCCCACGGCACCTGTGCCCAGCAGTGATCTCCTGGAAAGTGTCATGGCGCATCATAACTGATTCCCGGGCGCAGGGGGCGTTTCAACCTTCTGTCAGTGCCAGCAGTCTTCTAACCGCCATCGTCGCTGTCAGACGGCCAGCGCCGACATCCGATTCAATGGCTTCAAGGGCCGGTGCGACGCCGCGATGATTGCGGAACGAGTCCAGCAGCTGCTCCTCGAGCATCGACCACATCCATCGAATTTGCTGACCACTGCGCCGCGCCTCGAAGTCTCCGCTTTCGGTCATGATGCCCTTATGCCGTTCGATCTCCTGCCACAGGATATCAAGACCATCATTCTCCTTGCCGCTTACGGTGAGAACAGGTGGACGCCAGTTCGGATAGGCGGGCGTCAGAATGTTGAAGGCCGCCTGGTAGTCGGCGGCCGCGTGCCTGGCGCGGTCGACATTATCCCCGTCAGACTTGTTGACGGCGATCATGTCGGCAATCTCGAGCACACCTTTCTTGATGCCCTGCAGATCGTCGCCGGCGCCCGGCAGCATCAGCACCAGGAAAAAATCGACCATATCGGCGACAGTTGTTTCCGACTGACCAATGCCCACGGTTTCCACAATGATCACATCGAAACCTGCGGCCTCGCAGAGAAACATGGTCTCGCGGGTCCGCCGCGCAACACCGCCCAGGGTGCCTGACGACGGCGATGGCCGGATGAAGGCGTTCGGGTTGACAGCAAGGTCGGCCATGCGCGTCTTGTCGCCAAGGATGCTGCCGCCGGTTCGGGTGCTGGTCGGGTCAACCGCCAGAACCGAGACCTTGTGCCCGGCCGCTGTCAGGTTTCCGCCAAGTGCCTCGATTGTCGTGCTTTTGCCCACACCGGGCACGCCGGTCACGCCAACACGGGCGGCCTTGCCGGTGTGTGGCAGGACCGCCTGGAGAACTTCCTGTGCTTGCGTCTGATGCGCCTTGTTGCGGCTTTCGATAAGCGTGATGGCACGCGCCAGCATGGCGCGGTCTCCAGCGAGAATGCCGTCGACATACTGGGATGTGGAAAGCACCGCGCGTGCAGGAGGTTTAGCGTTCATGCCAAAACTCATACAGAAGCCATGTCGGGCGGGCAATACTGATCGGGGATCACTCCGCAGCTGACTGATAGCCCAGGCGTTCGTTCAGCTTGTTCATGAGATCAACGGCCGCCTCCGAGATCACTGTACCGGGCGGGAAGATGGCGCTGGCGCCTGCCTGCATCAGGGCGTCGTAGTCCTGGGGCGGCACCACGCCGCCCACGACCACCATGATGTCGTCGCGGCCCAGTTTGCCCAGTTCGTCACGCAACTGCGGCACCAGGGTCAGGTGCCCGGCGGCAAGGGAACTCGCTCCAATAATGTGAACGTCGTTCTCCACCGCTTGGCGGGCGGCTTCTTCGGGCGTCTGAAAAAGCGGGCCGATGTCGACATCAAAGCCCAAGTCGGCGAAGGCGGACGCAATCACCTTCTGGCCCCGGTCATGCCCATCTTGACCCATCTTGGCCACGAGGATGCGTGGGCGCCGGCCTTCGTTTTCTTCGAACGCATCGATCAGTGTGCGAATTTCTTCAACGACCTCTGACATGGGGCCGACCTCCGCTCTGTAAATACCCGATATGGCCTTGATCTCCGCCTTGTGTCGGCCAAAGACCTTCTCCATGGCCATGCTGATTTCTCCAACAGAGGCCTTGGCCCTGGCAGCATCGACCGCGCGCGCCAGGAGGTTGCCCGACTTCGATTGGGCACATTCAGTGAGAGCTTCCAATGTCGCCTGGCACACGGTTTCGTCACGCTCTGCGCGCAGTCGTTCAAGTTTTTCGATCTGGGTCGCGCGCACAGCGGAATTGTCGATCTTGAGCACGTCGATATTGTTGGCTTCCTTGATCCGGAACTTGTTAACACCGACCACCGTTTGTCGGCCTGAGTCGATGCGCGCCTGCGTCCGCGCCGCAGCTTCCTCGATGCGGAGTTTCGGGATGCCGGCGTCGATCGCCTTGGCCATACCGCCCAGCGCTTCCACTTCCTCGATATGTTTCCAGGCCTTGGCCGCCAGTTCATAGGTCAGGCGCTCCACGTAGTAGCTGCCGCCCCAGGGGTCGATCACCTGTGTCGTGCCGCATTCCTGCTGGAGGAAAAGCTGGGTATTGCGGGCAATCCGCGCAGAGAAGTCCGTGGGCAGGGCCAAAGCCTCGTCGAGAGCGTTGGTGTGCAACGACTGGGTATGGCCGTGGGTGGCCGCCATCGCCTCCACGCAGGTGCGGACGACATTGTTGAAGACATCCTGTGCGGTAAGGCTCCACCCGGATGTCTGGCAATGAGTTCTGAGAGACAGGGAACGGCTGTCCTTGGGGTCGAACGGTTTGATCAGCTTTGCCCACAACATCCGGGCCGCCCGCATCTTGGCAACCTCCATGAAGTAGTTCATGCCGATCGCCCAGAAGAACGAAAGGCGCGGCGCAAAGGCGTCTATATCGAGGCCAACAGCGCGGCCGGCCCGCACATAGTCGACACCGTCGGCAATCGTATAGGCCAGTTCCAGGTCTGCCGTCGCACCGGCTTCCTGCATGTGGTAGCCCGATATGGAGATCGAGTTGTACCGGGGCATGTTCTGCGAAGTGTAGCTGAAAATGTCCGAAATGATCCGCATCGAGTGCTCCGGCGGATAGATGTAGGTATTACGGACCATGAACTCCTTGAGGATGTCGTTCTGGATCGTGCCCGTCAGCTTCTCCGCCGGCACGCCCTGTTCTTCCGCCGCCGCAATGTAGAGCGCCAAGACCGGAATGACAGCGCCGTTCATGGTCATGCTGACGCTCATCTCATCCAGCGGTATGCCATCGAACAGGGTGCGCATGTCGTAGATCGAATCAATCGCGACGCCGGCCATCCCGACATCGCCGGCGACACGCGGATGGTCGGAGTCATAGCCACGGTGGGTTGCCAGATCGAACGCGATGGAAAGGCCCTTCTGGCCGGCGGCGAGATTGCGACGGTAGAACGCGTTTGACTGCTCGGCGGTTGAAAAACCGGCATACTGGCGGATGGTCCAGGGCCGTGTTGCATACATGGTCGGGTAGGGACCACGCAGAAACGGCGCCATGCCGGGCCACGTGTCGAGGAAATCGAGTCCGTCCAGGTCAGCGCCTGCATAGTAGGACTTGACGTCGATGCCCTCTGGCGACGGCCGTGTGCCGGCGGTGTCCGCGGCGGCTTGCGCAGGGTCTGCGGTTCCTGTTCCGGCCGTCAGGCTTGAAAAATCAATTCCTGAGAAGTCTGGTATCGTGCTCATGACTGCTGAACTCCCAGAACCTGGTGTGCCTGTTCCAGCACATCGATCACATTGCACCCCATATGGATAAACGTGGCAATCCCTGCGTGCTCAAATTCGACCCGCCGTTCTCCCGGGTGACCTGCCAGGTAAACGTAAATTGCGCCGGCGCTTCGAAGAGCGGCCGCGGCCGATACCGCCCGGTCTGCATACACCGCGTCGCTGGAGCAAATGACGGCAGCCTTCGCGCTGGTTTTCCGAAATGCCTCGGTGAGGCTTTCCTCGTCGGCGAAGCCGGCGTTTTGCAGGGTTTCGATGCCACCGGCGCCGAACAAGTTCTTCGAAAATGCGGCCCGGGCGGTAAAGTCTCCGGCGGTCCCGAGGCAGGCGAGAAAAACGGCAGGCCTGGAGCCTGTACGTGCCGTGTGGTCGTCGCTTGCTGTCCGCAGGCTCTCAAACCCGATGGATAGGCGGGCGCCGGTTAACGCTTCGACCGTGTGCAATTCGCCGGCAAGACCGGCTGTCAGCTCAGAGAGCGTCGCCCCTTGTCTGCCGGCATCAATCAGGTTCTTTGTCATGACGCCACGGGCTGGTGGCGAAATCGTTGTCGGGTCAAAGCTCCACCCCCGCCGCTGCAGGTGCTCTTGCAGTCTCCGGTCCGACGCCGTCTTGATGTCCACCACATCAACAGGCAGCACGTCTGTCTTGTTCTCATCCAGATTGGGAAATTCGCTGACACCAACAATCGGGTCTTTCCGGCGCGCAACATTTGTTATGCGCAAGTCCCGAACCTTGGCGATGCGATCCTGCAAATTGCCGCTGGCAAGGCTTGAGGCAATTCCCCCCTCGCATTCAATCTCCTGGAACAGGCTCCAGGACTTCTCCGCAAGGTCATTGGTCAGCTTTTCCATAAACCACGAACCGCCGGCCGGATCGGTCACCAGTCCAACGGAGGATTCCTCCTGAAGGATGATCTGCGTGTTTCGCGCGATCCTCCGGGCAAACCCGTCTGGCAATCCCGAAGCCGCTGTATAGGGTTGGAGTGTCACGGCCTGGGCGCCGGCAATTCCCGCGGCAAAACACGCAACCGTAGTGCGTAGCATGTTCACCCACACATCCCGGTCGGACATCATGCGTGCCGCCGACTCCACGCGCAAATTCATGGGCGCCGGTTCGATTCCACAAGCAGCGGTCACCTTCGCCCATAACTGGCGGGCCGTCCGGAGTTTGGAGACCGATGCAAAAAGATCTGAATCGGTGGTCATCGCGAATCCGATCTGGCCGGCCGATGTCGCCAGATCGAGGCCGTTTTCTTCCAGCGCCCGTAGGTAGGAAACGCCGGTCGCAATGGCGATAGCAATTTCCTGGGCGTCGGATGCGCCACCATAATGATAGGAGCGGGTGTCGACCAGCACGCTGGCGATGTTGGGAAAGGATGCCGAGACATGATGTGCAAGATCGGACATCTGTGCCAGAGCCTCGTCGACGGATTGATCGAGGTGTCCGGTCGACGCCAGCAACCCGAAGGGATCAACTCCGAGATTGCCGGATACGGTTTCCGTGTCGGCCTCGCGTTCCTCGATCGTCGCCAGAAGCAGTGCGGCAATCGCAATGGAACCGTGAGTTGGTTCCAGAAAAACAGGCGCGATGTCCACAGAGACGCCGGACAGCGCAATGTCGAGATCTTTTGTATTTGTTACGAGAATGCCATCGGAAGAGCTGTCCGATGCTTTTAGCGACAGCGCTGAGACACCGCCTTCGAGGTCGGTGAGAATGGCAGAATTGTTGGAGCCGGGGTCCGGATGTGCGTGGGTCTGACAAATGTGCCAGGGGAGAGGTTGTGATCCCGGCTGACCAACTCCACGTGTGTAGGGGGGCAGGCCCGGCGTCTCGCCAATACGTGCCGCATCCATCGACGTGTCTCGGGCATAAATCGGCTGGATCGGGATTCCGTCGTAAGTCCGGGTCACCAGCGCCTTCTCGAAGTCGGCGCCTTTCAGGGTCTTCTCGACAAGTTTCAGCCAGGCATCGTGCGTCTGCGCGGAAAACTCGGAACCAAGCGGTAACGTTGTCATGACTGCCTCGCGTAGATCAAAAACCGGATTTGGTCGTTGTTATAGCGAAAAATGCTGCAGTGCGAAACAGGGTCCGCGTTAGCAATTCGGTGAATACCTGACGCCATTGACCTCAGCGCCCCATGGCAGCTCTGGGGCAAATCAACAAGAAGGCTTCGCGCGTTACTTGCCATGTCTGTCGGCGGCCCTCAGAAACAAAAAGGGCGCAGCCTTGGCAGCCGCGCCCTTAGTGAAATTTGATCAGTGTACGATCAATACTTCAACATGGGTTTGAGCTCTTTCGCATGAGCGACCCATTTGGTAACCGATTTCTCACCGGGCAGCAGACGGACGAGTTTCTTTTTCTCGTTCGCTTTTGCCATGGCTTCAGTCAGGTTGTCAGGACGCCGTGTCCGAAGTTCTTTGACGGTATCGACGCCGGCCGCCTCAAGCAGTTCTGAATATTCTTCACCGACACCCCTTACGCGCATCAGATCAGCCATGTTGGCCCACTTCAAAACTCTCTTTTCGTCAATGCCGGTTTCCTCGGCAAGTTTCGCGCGGGCTTTCGGCGTCTTCGCACGATCAAGAAGCTGGTCAGTTCGGTTTATTCCATTGGCCTGTAGCTTCTTGGTAAATGTTTTGCCAATGCCTTCGATATCGATAATTGGGTATCCCATGTTTCCTCCGTCCCCCTGGGTTTGGTCCTAGCCTCGAAATCAATCAGTGATTCGGGTCCGCTTTGTCAACTTATACAAATTTGGCAAGAGCGGGAATTGAATTAACCACATCTTTTACAAGGTCGTCTCCGGCCTGTTCTCCGACATAGGAAAAAACGGCCTTGCCTGCATCCCGCATTTGCGTTGTGTTGAGACCTGCGTCAGTCAGTTTGGTGTAGGCGGCCATCGTGGCGCCGCCCAGTGAACCGAACAGTCCCCCGCTTCCGGTGTCCTCGGCAGCAAGATCGTCTGCCCCGGGGAGTTTCGAAAACAGTTCACTCACCTTCTGTCCATCGCCTTCCGATTTGATGAGCCCAAGGACGACCGAGACCGCCTTGCGCGCAACGTCATCGTCCACGCCGGCTGCTGTGGCGACACGCGCTATTATTTCCTGCATGATGATTTCCTCGGTGAGTGTTTTCAATTCCGGCGATAATGCACTAGATAGTCGTTGTCAGCCCCGGTTGAAAGGGCTGGCGGACACCAATTGACAAAAGCGGCACTGGAACGGCAATGGAACAAGACGGCACAATTTTTCTGGGAAAGAGTGTAAAGCCCGAAACACTGAACCTCAAACTGGCAAACAGACATGGCCTCGTTGCCGGCGCAACGGGCACAGGCAAGACGGTTACACTTCAGATTCTTGCTGAAGGATTTTCCAAGGCGGGAGTTCCGGTATTCGCTGCCGATGTTAAGGGCGATCTGTCTGGGATCGCTGCTGCCGGCGTTACCAAGTCGTTCCTCACCGAACGGGCAAAACAGATCGACTTCAGCGACGATTACGAGTTTGAAGCCTTTCCGGTGATCTTCTGGGATCTGTTCGGCAAGCAGGGACACCCGATCCGCACCACCATAAGCGAGATGGGCCCTTTGCTTCTCGCTCGCCTGCTCGGCTTAAACGAAACTCAGGAAGGTGTGCTCAACATAGCCTTTCGGCTGGCCGACGAAGAAGGTCTTGCCATCCTGGACCTGAAGGATCTCAGGGCTCTTCTGGTTCACGTCTCAGAAAAGGCCAAGGAACTGACGGCTGAATATGGCAACGTTTCCAAGCAGTCGGTCGGTGCCATTCAGCGCCGCCTGCTGACGTTGGAAGAGCAGGGGGCCGATTTCTTTTTCGGTGAACCTGCCCTTGATATTTCCGATCTCATGCGCACCACCCGGAGCGGTCAGGGCTATATCAACATCTTGGCGGCGGACAAGCTGATGATGTCGCCGCAGCTCTACGCGACATTTCTGTTGTGGTTGCTCTCGGAGCTGTTTGAAGAACTGCCCGAGGTTGGCGATCCCGACAAACCGAAGCTCGTGTTCTTTTTCGATGAAGCCCATCTGCTGTTTGACGAAGCTCCCAAGGCGTTGCTGCGAAAGGTTGAGCAGGTCGTGCGCCTGATCAGGTCGAAAGGGGTGGGCGTCTATTTTGTGACGCAGAACCCACTCGATGTTCCCGACACGGTTCTGGGACAGTTGGGTAACCGCGTCCAGCACGCGTTGCGCGCATTCACACCGCGCGACCAGAAGGCCGTCAAGGCAGCCGCCGATACATTTCGTCCGAACAAGGAATTCGACGCCTTCCGGACCATCACCGAACTGGGGGTTGGCGAGGCTCTGGTCTCCACACTTGAAAAGAAGGGTCGCCCGTCGGTCGTACAGCGCACCCTGATCCGGCCACCGTCATCCAGGCTCGGGCCGCTCAAGAAGGCCGAGCGCAAGGAAGTGATTTCCAAGAGCCCGGTTTCGGGCCTCTACGATGAGCTGAAAGATCGCGAGTCCGCGTATGAAATCCTGAAGAAGCGCACAGCAAAAAAAGCCAAGGCCGAAGAAAAGCAACGTGAGATCGAGAAAGAGCAGAAGGAGGCCCGCCGCCGCAGGGTCACTGTCCCGAAGCCGCCAGCGCGCAAGAGGACGACACGCAAGCGTCAGTCCACGGTTGAGACTTTTGCCAAGTCCATCGCCCGCAGTGTCGGCAGCCAGATCGGCCGCGCCCTGATGCGGGGCATCCTGGGCACGATCAAAAAGGGGTTTTGAAAACGAGCCGTCATCTTTGCCGGAGGCGAAGATCCACTCGCCGTTGCAGTTTGCAACAGCCGCGGGAATGGGCTCGTATTCTCGCATCTCGCATCTCGCATCTCGCTCGAACGAGAATGGCTGTATTGGAATTGTCCATAGTCCAAACAAAAAAGCCGGAGCGTGAGCCCCGGCTTTTTCTGTGTCGAAAGTCCTGTTTCAAATCAGGTGAAGCCGCCGTTCTGGGCAGCCACCATGCAGAACAGCATGGGGATCGAAAGCAAGGTGTTGGTGCGCGAGAACAGCATGGCGGTGCGTGCAGCAGCAGCTTTCTCGTCCGCGCCGACCTCGACCATCCCCAGAGCCTTCTTCTGGTTAGGCCAGATCACGAACCACACATTGTACCACATGATCGCGCCCATCCACATGCCAAGGCCGATCGGTGTGCTGGCCCCGCCATCCATCAGACCGATGGTAATGGCCTCGAGCAGATAGCCGTTGAGACCCGCGAGGATGATGCCGGTGGCGATGGTCGCCATGGCGCCCCAGCGGAACCACCACAGAGCCGCCGGCGCGATGACCTTGCCGATAGCCGGTTTCTGGTCGTCGGGAATGTTCGGCATGTTGGGGATCTGCACAAAATTGAAATACCACAGCAGGCCGATCCACATCACGCCACTCAACACGTGGAACCAGCGGAATAGGAAGCTGAACCAGGGGCCGGACAACTCGAAGCCGGCACCGTTGCCCAGCCGGACGACGATGAACAGAATGAGGGTCAGAACGATACCTGCAATTACCGTCGACCTCAGATTGGATAGTACAGCAGCCATAATAGTCTCCCTATGTGCCCAATGGAGATTGCCTTGCCGCCAGGCGAAACCGCATCCCTTTACGCCCGGGTATGTCCGCGGCAATCAATCTACCCGCCTAGGAGACTTCTACTTTAGTCGGTGTTGAAGCGCAACGGTTCTGATGTGTAGCCGAGGCGCGCCTGAACGTCGGAAACGGCTGGAAACTTGGGCAATCTCAGCCGTCGGGACCGGTGGGTCCGGTGTCCGGCGGCCCCTTCAATTCGATGGTATTGCCGTCGGGGTCATCCAGATAAAGCGACGGTCCATAGCCATCCGCGCCGTACCGGGTGGCCGCTTCCGAGGATTCGAGACCAAACGACGTCAGGTGTTTTCGAATCTGATCTTCGTCAAAAGGGGCGATCTTGATGGCGAAGTGTTCCATGTTGGCGCTACCCGGTTCCTGATCGCCAGCCGGCACCAGGTCGATCAGCGACGATCCGGCACGCATCTGCACCAGACCTATGGAGTCGACCCGCCGTTCTTCCGCCGCACCGATGACATCACGATAGAAAGCAATCGAGCGCTCGACATCTGCGACCGTTAGAACGACATGGTCGAGTCCGCCCAGGGCAAATGGTGGTGGTCCAGCGTGCGTCACTTCTCGCTCTCCTGTTGAACGTCTTCGGTTGCGTGTTGAGTGAACACCGGACCTGACTTGTTGAACCACTGCAGAATGATCGTTTCGGTATTGGTCGTTTCGACACCTGAGTTTTTCATCCGGTCAAGAGCAATATCCCGGCTGGCATCCCGTCTTGATGCCACCGCATCAGCGGCAACGATGACGCGAAATCCCGCAGCAGACATTTCAATCGCCGTCTGGGCAACACAAACATGAGCCTCGATTCCGGCGATAATGATTGTGCTCCGGCCATCATTTCGTTTGGCCGTGAAGTGTTCCTGCAGATGACTGTCGGCAAAACAGGAAAAATGCACCTTGTCGATAATCTGCGCACTTTGTGCCTTGGCGGATAGTCCGGCCACGGTCCGGCCCAGGCCGGCGGGATACTGTTCGGTCACGACAGAGGGGATACCCAGCATGGCCGCCGCGTTCAGCAGCGTTCCGCACTTTTCCGTAATGGCATCGGCGTCGGTCATCGACGGCAAGAGTTTTTCCTGCATATCGACCACCAGCAACTGCGATGTCCCGCCATCGATCAGGCGTGGAGATTTTCTGTGTTGTTCACTCAGCGCTACGCCTCCGCCTTGCCGGTTATCTTCAATGCGAAGGCGTAGTTTAATGCGACTTCCTTCAAACGGTCAAAGCGTCCCGACGCGCCGGCATGCCCGGCTTCCATGTTGGTCTTGAGCAACAAAAGATTGTTGTCGGTCTTGACCTCGCGTAGCCGTGCTACCCATTTGGCCGGTTCCCAGTAAGTAACCCGTGGATCGGCAAGCCCGGCGACTGCCAGGATATGGGGATAAGCCTGTGGGCTGACATTGTCATAGGGAGAGTAACCTGCGATCGTCTCGTAAGCCTGTTGGTCCTCAATCGGGTTGCCCCATTCCGGCCACTCCGGAGGTGTCAGGGGCAGCGTCTCATCAAGCATGGTCGTGAGGACGTCGACGAAGGGCACCTCTGCCAGAATGCCCCGGAAGAGATCAGGGGCCAGGTTGGCGACTGCACCCATGAGCAGTCCGCCGGCGCTGCCGCCGTGGGCGACAACATTTCCCGTCGAGGTGAATTTCTCGGCGGCGAGGAACTCTCCCGCCGCAATGAAATCCCGGAATGTATTCTCCTTGTGCTCCCGGCGCCCGAGACGGTACCAGCGGTAACCCTTGTCCTTGCCACCGCGGATATGGGCAACGGCATAAACGAAACCGCGGTCCACCAGACTGAGACACGTTGTCGAGAAGGAAGCCGGAATGCTGATCCCGTAGGATCCGTAGCCGTAGAGCAGCAAAGGCGCTGTGCCATCAAGGGGCGTGTCTTTTCTGTAGAGCAGTGTGACCGGCACGCTTTCGCCATCATCCGCCGGAGCATAGACACGCCGCGTTACGTAATCCGAAGGTTCGTGGCCGCTGGGAACTTCCTGGGTTTTTCGCAAGGTCCGCTGCCGGGAAACGATGTCATAATCGTAGACCTGACTGGGGGTCGTCATCGAGCTGTAGGAAAACCGAAGTGTCCTGGTGTCGTACTCATACCCTTCGGAAAGGCCTAACTGATACGCTTCCTCATCGAACGCGATCGCGTGCTCGTCCCCGGTTTGGCAGTCGGTGATGATCAGCCTGGGAAGACCGTCTTCCCGTTCAAGACGCACCAGATGATTTCGGTAGGCCGACAGTGAGAGAATAAGGCGTCCGGTCTTGTGAGGGACCAGGTCTTGCCAGTTCCGGCGTTCCGGATCGCTGACCGGGGCCGTCATAATCTTGAAGTCTTCGGCGTCGTCGCAGTTGGTCAGGATGACGAAGCGGTCGCTCTGGTGTTCGACATCATATTCATGGCCGACCTCGCGCGCGCAGACCAGTCGCAGGGAGCCGTCGGGTTCATTGGCGTCGATCAGGCGGACTTCCGACGTCTGATGGTCGTGGCTTGAAACGACAATGAAGGAACCGCTCAGTGTTTTACCGATGCCCACGAAGAAGCCTGGGTCGGATTCCTCATAGATCAGCACATCATCGCTTGAATCGGTGCCGATTCGATGGCGGTAAACTTTCGAAGGGCGGTGGTTTTCATCGACGCGCGTGTAAAACAGCGTGCTCGAATCCGCGCTCCAGACGCTCCCCCCGGTGGTGTCCTCTATGACGTCGCTGAGATTTTCGCCGCGCTCTATGTCTCGAACTTCAAGAGTGTAGAATTCCGCCCCGCTCCTGTCCGTAGCATACGCCACCGTCTGATGATCGGGGCTGTGGGAAACGCCTCCCAGCTTGAAATAGGCCAGCCCTTCAGCCATCGCGTTGCCATCAAGCAGCACGGTTTCGCTGTTGGCGCCACCTTCTGGACCAATAGGTTGTCGGCAAAAGCGCGGATGTTGCCCGTCTTTCACATAACTGACGAAATAGGCGTAAGGTCCGTCCGGTGCCGGTACGGAAGAATCGTCCTCCTTTATCCGCGCCTTCATCTCCTGAAACAGGCTCTCCTGCAGATCCTGTGTGCCATCGAGTGTCTTTTGGGTGTAGGCATTCTCCGCTTCGAGGTGCTCACGAATATCGTCTGCAAGAACCGAGGCGTCCCGCATGACGTCCTGCCAGTTGTCAGCGCGCATCCACGCGTAAGGGTCGTTGCGTTTGATGCCGTGATGAAGATCGAAGCAGTCGACCTTCCGGGCGACGGGTGGAGAAAGCCTGTCGTCGGGGGAAGTGCGGTTCATGCGCTGTGTTCAATCTTCTTCTGGTTTCATCGAAAGGGCATGGCCGTTCATGCAGTAACGCAGACCCGTCGGCTGTGGTCCGTCGGGAAAAACATGGCCCAGATGTGCATCGCAATCGGCACAGCGAACCTCTGTGCGTTTCATGAACAACTTGCGGTCCACGTGCTCCGAAACTGCGCTGTCGTCCAGTGGAGCGAAAAAGCTGGGCCACCCGGTACCGGAGTCAAATTTTGTTTCGGAGTCAAACAGGTCCTTACCGCAGCAGACGCAACTGTACATCCCGGATTGCTTGGAATCCCAGTTTGGCCCGGTGAATGGTCGCTCGGTGCCGTGCTGGCGGGTTACGTGATACTGCATGTCGTCGAGTTGTTCACGCCACTCGTCGTCGGTCTTGGTAATTTTGACTGTCATGATTGATCGCCTTCCTCAAAATATAGCGTAATCGTTTCGGCAACGAGAGCCGGGCGTTCCTGACCTTCGATCTCTACCGTTACCGTGGTATGGGCCCGCAGGCTGGAATCATCGAGGACCGCCTTTGACAAATGAATCGAGCCTCTGACTCTCGAATCCACCGGTACCATGCTGATGAACCGCAACTTGTCGGCACCATAGTTCAGCGCACGGGTAACGCTTTCGATGGTCATGATTTCCGACATGAAACCAGGCAACAGCGAAAGTGTAAGATAGCCATGTGCAATTGTTGTCATGTCAAGTTCTGAACGGGTGCGGGCGGGGTCGACGTGAATCCATTGATGGTCACCAGTCGCGTCGGCAAAGGCGTCGATCCGCTCTTGCGTGATTTGCAACCAGTCACTCTTGCCGATCAGGCTATCCTGCGCCGCAGCATAGTCTGCCAATGTTTGAAAGACCCTGGCCATGTCTCCGATCTCCTGATTTCAGCGGCCAAGAAAGCCGTGTTCGGTATTTTCTTCCGCCTGATATAGGACAAAACACCGCGCGCGCCTATGGTCCGGCGTTCTCTTTGTTGTTACGGCGACTGACCGGCGGGCGGCAAGGGTGGGAGGGCGCCGGGGGTGGCAAAATTTGAATCAAATTGTCTGAAAATTAGTCGACAATTTTATGTAACTTTGAGTCAAGGTTTCGTATATTTTGAGTAAATGTAAGAAATATACAATTTTTACTCCGAGCTAAACGCAATATAACGATGTTGTTGCTATGTTGTCTGGGATATAAACCCCGAGTAGGTGGATCATGGCAGAGTCGCAACAAGCAAAACCACGGAAAGCCATAGAAGGCGAAACCGTGCAGCCGGGTGAAAACGGCGGTTTGCGCGTGGTTGAAGCACAAGATGCAAAACCGCAGGGCCTGTTTGATGAGCAAACATTCCGGCAATTGTCCGATTTGTTGCTCTTGCCGCCAAACATGTTCCACCCCCACGAGCGTGCCTTTGCCATCGATGTCTTGCAATGTACGCTGTCGTCGGCACCGGCGGCCATTCGTCGGCAGCTGGCACAAAGACTTGCGAATCTGGGTGATGTGGCCCCTGCGCTTGTGTCTCAACTGATTACCGATGACGATTTCGACGTCGCGGAACCCCTTCTCGAAGGTGAAACCTGCGGGACCTATCGCGATATCAGAGATATCCTTTTCGCGCGTTGTCCGGACCGATCTCTCACTATCGCCAAGAGGAAGGTGTTGTCCTCCGAAATCGCCGCGCAGATTGTGGTAAATTCGACAAGTGATGTCGTTGTGGCCATGCTTGAAAATCACGGCGCGCAGTTGTCTGCCGCGGTCGTCAAATTGGCTTGCGAACGGGCCAAACAAGATACGGAACTTTGTGAGCCGCTGCTGGTAAGGCCGGAGATGTATCCGGCCTGTGCACACGATCTATTCTGGATAGTCGGGCGCAACCTGCGTCTCTACATCTTGGGCCGGTTCCTGGAAGATGCCAACATGGTTCGCCAGATCGTCGCGATGGGCAACACCGAAATGTTGTTGCCTGTAAAACGTGCGCGGCCTGTCGTTTACGATGTGGGCGTCTCGCAAGACAACGCCGGAACCATGGACAAGAATCGGCTTGATCAATTCGTCGACGCAGTTTCCAAGCAGGACCTCGATGCCGCCGCCAACGACCTTGCGGAAATCACCGGCGTCGCAGTCTGCACGGCAAACCGGATTGTCATGGATGACGGAGGTGATTCTCTTGTGGTTGCCATGAAGGCGGCTGGCGCGACGCGCGAGATTTTCACAGAAACGTGCGCCCAGTGGAGCAATCTTGATCGTTACGAATTCGATGAGCAGTCCGCCATCAATGATTTCGGGATTATGTTTGATCGCTTGTCCCGCGGCCAGGCCGGTACGGCCCTGACATATTGGGACTGGCGCGAAACCGGACGTGGTCCATTCCAGCGTGCAGATAACGCCAAACCTGCCTGCAGTGCGGTTGCCTGACAAGCGCGTTCCCGCTTGCGGTCAATAACAGGCACCGCTGGTATTGCTTCAATTTTGCCAAGTGTCCGGCAGTCTCGGGGCGCTTGAGAAATTTTTGGATGACTGCAACACCGGCGCTAAACGCGTCTTGTGGTGTTGCAGAGGACCGATATGTGCCCAGCGTATGTGTGAAGAGCAGTTTTTGCATCCACAAGTCGTGGTCTTCGCAAGATCAAATTGGGTGTCGTCTCCAATTTAGAGGCTATCGGGACGGGATCCACGACACCGATACACAAACAACAGTGTAAAACTCCCCGCAACTCACCCTCATTAACCTTCTGTTAACCATACCAGCATACCTAATTGGAGGCCGTTCAAACTGGGATTTGAGCGCAGTTTTTGTAAGGATTTGCGGATTATGGCAGTGGGCAGTTGGCGCTATGTCAGTTTAACGATTGCCCTCGCTGTTTTCTGGCTCGTGTTGTCGGGCCATTACACTGTTCTCATTACATTTTTCGGAATTGTCTCGGTGTTGGGCACCGTTGCCCTCGCGCATCGGATGGCAATCGTCGATTCCGAAGGCCATCCGATTCAGCTTCTCCCGGCATCCGTGACCTATTGGCCCTGGCTGTTTTGGGAGATTGCCAAATCATCGGTGACTGTTGCGCGCATCATCGTTGATCCGCGGCTTCCCATCTCGCCGACGATGGTCAGGGTGAAAGCCAGTCAGAAATCGGCCCTCGGCGTCAACATCTACGCCAATTCCATAACGTTGACCCCGGGCACGATCTCCGTAGAAGTCGAACGCGACGAAATCCTGGTTCACGCCATTACCCAATCGGGTGCAGCGGACGTAGAGCAGGGTGAAATGGACAGGCGCGTCTGCGCTTTTGAAGGGAAGTCGTGATGTTCACCATGGCCGCCATTGCGATAACTGTGGCTCATATATTCGCCGTTATTCGTGCGTTGAAGGGGCCGACGGTGTTCGACCGGGTTCTGGCTGCCAACACGATCGGAACGGCAGCGATCATGCTTCTGGCAGTGGTCGGCTTTCTGACCGGACGGCCGGAGTTTCTCGACATAGGAATCACTTACGGTCTGCTTAACCTGATCGGAACGCTCGCCGTTCTGAAGTTCTGGCGCTATGGCGACCTTGCTCATGACGGCGAGGAGGAGGGCACATCATGATGAGTGTCCTGCTGGATGGCCTCAGTTGGGCCTTTCTGACCGCCGGCGCCGCATTTTATGTGATCGGTGCCTATGGTCTCATGAAAATGCCTGACGTGTTTACCCGCATGCACGCAACCAGCGTATCCGATACCTTTGGCGCCGCACTGATACTCATCGGCATGATGTTTCAAACGGTCGACCCTCTGGTCCTGGTCAGGTTGGTCATCATCCTGGCGCTGTTGCTCTACACCGGGCCGGTGGCAACCCACGCCCTGGCACAGGCCTCTCTGACCGCCGGCCTCAAACCAATTCTCAGCGACCGGGCACCTGTCCAGGCGTCGACTTCAGACAACGTGGAGGATCGGTCATAGAAGCCTTTATCAATATGGTCCTCCTGACCCTGATGGCCGCCGTGACCATCGGTGTCGTGCGTGTCAGGAACCTCTTTTCGGTGGTTGTCCTCGGTGGCATCTACAGTTTTCTGATGGCCAGTGTCCTGATCGTGCTCGACGCCGTGGATGTTGCCATGACCGAGGCCTCGGTCGGCGCGGGCATCTCCACGGTGTTGATGCTCAGTGTTCTCTATTTGACCAAGACCGAGGAATCGACACCGCGACACTCCCCGATCCTGCCGCTGTTTGTTGCAGTCGTAACAGCTGCCGTTCTTATCTACGGCACGCTCGATTTTGCACCGTTCGGCCTAGCCGACACACCGGTTCATCGCAATGTGGGACCTTACTATCTGGAGCAATCCATCCCCCAGACCGGTGTGCCGAACGTCGTAACATCTGTGCTGGCCAGTTACCGGGGCTTTGACACTCTTGGCGAAACGGCCGTGATCTTCACGGCCGGAATCGCTGTGTTGCTGCTGCTGCGCGGCGGCCGGCGCAAGCCGCGGAAACCATCGGAGGCTGAGGACGTATGAAACGCGATATCGTCCTGCGCATCACGGCCAAGTTGATTCTGCCATTCATCCTGGTGTTCGCGCTCTACGTCCAGTTCCATGGCGATTATGGCCCCGGTGGCGGATTCCAGGCTGGTGTGATTGCTGCGGCGGCAATCGTTCTCTATTCGATCATCTACGGTCTGCCGGCCGCTCAGAGAATGGCGCCCCCCGAAATTGTCAGGCTTTTGATCCCCGCAGGAGTCGGGCTTTATACCGGTGTCGGCGTCGTAGCCATGTTCATGGGTGGTAACTTTCTGGAGTATTCAGTCCTGGAGCATGACCCCGTTGCCGGTCAGCACCTGGGCATTCTTCTGGTCGAACTGGGCGTCCTCATCACTGTTTCGGGGACAATGGTCTCCATATTCTATGCCTTTGCGGGCAGGGGGCGTTGATGGGCGCGCTTCTGGAAATCGTCAATTACTACAACCTCTGGATCACCGTGTTCCTCATGGTTTCAGGTCTCTATGTGGTGGTGGCCCGTGGCAACATGGTCAAGAAACTGGTCGGGCTGGGCCTGTTTCAAACGTCCGTCTATCTGCTGTACGTGTCCCCCGGCAAGATACTCGGCGGCACGCCTCCCATTCTGGCCGACGGGTTCACCGTCTATTCCAATCCCCTGCCGCATGTGTTGATCCTAACCGCTATCGTCGTCGGCGTGGCGACGCTTGCCTTGGGACTGGCGCTTGTTGTTCGCATCAACGAGGCGTTCGGCACCATCGAAGAAGACGAGATTTTTGAAAGGGGCGCCGGCGAATGACGATGGCCAATCTGCCGGCCCTTCAGGTCGTCATTCCACTGTTTGCGGCAATCATCTGCGCCTTTCTCAGGCGTGGATCGCTGGCATGGTGCGTGTCGCTGGTTGCCGCCTGGTCCATGCCCGTTGTATCCCTGACGTTGTTGACGGAAGTCCTGTCGAATGGGCCCATTTCCTATGAGATGGGCGGCTGGAAACCGCCATTCGGCATTGAGTACAGGGTCGATGTCGCCAGTGCCTTCGTGCTGACCTTGGTGTCGACGATAGGTGCTGTCGTCATGCCATACGCCCGCGCCAGTGTTGCCCAGGAAATCGACGCCGACCAGCAGTCTTGGTTCTACACGATGTTCCTTTTGTGCCTGACTGGTTTGCTCGGGATCGTGATCACCAACGATGCCTTCAACACATTTGTGTTCCTCGAAGTTTCGTCATTGTCGACTTACGCCCTGATTGCCCTCGGCAAAGACCGGCGCGCCTTGCTCGCCGCGTATCAATATCTGATCATGGGAACCATCGGGGCGACGTTCTTCGTGATCGGGGTAGGCATGCTCTATTCGGTCACCGGAACTCTCAACCTGACCGACCTGGCGACCAGGTTGCCGGTCATTGAATACACCAGGCCGGTTTATGCGGCACTGGCATTCATCACGGTCGGGATTTCGCTAAAACTGGCCTTGTTCCCGCTTCATGTCTGGCTGCCGAACGCCTACGCCTATGCACCATCCGTGGCCACCGTCTTCCTGGCTGCCACCGCGACCAAGGTTGCGGTCTACCTGCTGCTCAGGTTCCTCTTCTCGGTCTTCGGCGTTCAGATCGTTTTTGACACTCTGCCCGTCACGCAGATATTCCTGGTGCTCTCCGTCTGCGCCATGTTCGGTGCCTCCATTGTGGCCATATTCGAAGACGACCTGAAGCGCATGCTGGCTTACTCGTCTGTTGCGCAGATCGGCTACATCACGTTGGGCTTGTGTCTAGCCAACCAGTCGGGCGTCACCGGGTCGATGGTCCATTTGTTCAATCACGCCATCATGAAGGCGGCATTGTTCATGGCACTGGGGGCCGTTGTCTTCCGGTTGGGATCTGCCAAGCTCAGCGACATGTCCGGTCTTGGTCGGACGATGCCGATCACTATGGGCGCCTTCGTGATTGCCGGTCTCGCCATCATTGGCACCCCTGGAACCGTCGGCTTTGTCAGCAAATGGTATCTGGGTGTAGCCGCAATGGAAAAGGGCTGGTGGTGGCTGTTGTTCCTGATTGTCGCGAGTTCCCTGATATCAGTCGTCTATGTCGGCAAGGTCGTGGAAGCGGTGTGGTTTCGTGAACCGACTGACGCCTGTGCCAAAGCCAGCGAACCGCCGATGTCGATGCTGGTACCGATGATGCTCCTGGTCATCTTCACGGTCTATTTCGGAATTGATACGCGCCTGACGGCGGGAATTGCGTCGCAGGCTGCGGAAACACTGTTGGCTGGATTCAAATGAGCCCGGAAAATCTCATCATAACGGCCTTGTGCCTGCCGCTTGCAGGCGTCTTGCTCATTGCGCTGTGCAATCGCCAGCCGAATCTACGTGAAGCGGTGACACTGACAACCGCCGGCGCCTTGTTCGTCATCGTTCTGCAGATCTATGGCCACGTGGCCACCGGCGTTACGCCGAGCATTGTCCTGGTAACGGTTGTCCCGGGTCTCGATCTGGCCTTTTCGGTCGAGCCATTGGGAATGCTCTTTGCCTTGATCGCATCGGGTTTGTGGATCGTCAATTCGATCTACTCGATCGGATACATGCGAGGCAACAACGAGCCGCGCCAGACCCCGTTCTACATGTGTTTTGCTGCAGCGATTGCCAGTACGTTGGGTATTGCGTTTGCAGAGAACCTGTTCACGCTGTTCATCTTCTATGAAGTGCTGACCCTGTCCACCTACCCATTGGTGACGCACAAGGGCAATGAAGATGCCAAGCGGGGCGGACGCATTTACCTGATGCTGCTGCTTGGCACTTCCATGGTTCTCCTGTTGCCGGCGATTATCTGGACCTGGGCGATCACCGGCACCCTGTCGTTCTCGCCGGGCGGAATTCTCGCGGGCAAGGTTGACGACGGTTTTGTCGGTATTCTCCTCGCACTCTATGTATTCGGTATCGGAAAAGCAGCCCTCATGCCGTTCCATCGGTGGCTGCCGGCTGCGATGGTCGCTCCCACACCGGTCAGTGCCTTGTTGCATGCTGTGGCGGTGGTCAAGGCCGGCGTGTTCAGTGTGCTCAAGGTCGTGGTGTATGTATTCGGAATTGACCTGCTTCGCGACAGCGGTTCGAGCAACTGGCTGCTTTATGCCGCCGGGGCAACCGTGCTCATCGCGTCCGTGATTGCGCTGCGCCAGGACAACCTCAAGAAGCGGTTGGCCTATTCGACAGTGAGTCAGCTCTCCTATGTCATCCTTGCCGCGGCGATTCTTACTCCTATTTCCGCTATCGGTGCGGCGATGCACATCGCCGCTCATGCCGTGAGCAAGATTACACTGTTCTTTGCCGCCGGCTCGATCTACACGGCAGCGCACTACACCGAGATCAGTCAACTGAACGGAATTGGCCGGCGAATGCCGTGGACGATGGCAGCCTTCGGCATCGGTGCGATCAGCATGATTGGCGTGCCGCCGACCGCAGGCTTCCTGGGAAAGTGGTTCATGTTTCTGGGCGCGATGGAAACCCAGCAGTGGGTTGCCGTCGGGGTTATCATCACGAGCACGTTGCTGAACGCGGCCTATTTCCTGCCGATTGTCGTCCGGGCATTTTTTGTCGCGCCCGACAAGGGGTCTCCTGAACATGGCGAGGCGCCGCTGCCGATCGTGATCGCGCTGACGGCAACGGCGGCCGCAACGGTGCTGCTGTTCCTGTTTCCGGAGGTTCCGCTGGGCCTCGCGCGCGCCATGGTAGGAGGATAGGTGATGGACGATCACTGGCTCGTACGCCCCAAGACAATCAAGGCCCTGTGGTGGGGCGGTTGCGGCATTCTTGCACTCACGGTTCTCGCCGACCTGGTTGTTCATCATCATCCGCATTTTGGTGTCGACGGAACATTTGGTTTCGCGGCATGGTTCGGTTTCGTGAGCTGCGTCGTTCTTGTCGGCGGGTCCAAAGCCCTCGGCGCCTTGCTGAAGCGACGGGATACCTACTATGACTGACGGCTCCTCGATACCACCCGGCCTCATCATGATCCTCGCCGGTTTGGTCCTGCCGTTCCTTCGCGGCAACCTGCGCACACTCGCCCTGCTCGCCGCGCCGGTGTTGGCGTTGATTGCCGTCTGGTCGGTTCCCAACGGCATTTCGCTGACTTATGACTATCTCGGTTACGAGTTGATACTTGTAAAGGCCGATGCGCTGAGTAGGCTGTTTGCCACCATTTTTTGCATCATGGGTTTCGGTGGCGCCCTGTTTGCACTGAACCAGAGACGCACGACCGAGTTGGCGTCGGCGTTTGTCTATGCCGGTTCCGCGGTCGGGGTGACATTTTGCGGCGATCTGATCAGCCTGTTTGTGTTCTGGGAGATCATGGCCGTGGCATCGACCATCGTCGTCTGGTGCGGCGGCGATAACGCCCGCAAGGCCGGCATCCGCTATGCGTCGATCCACTTCCTCGGCGGTGTACTGCTGATGGCCGGAATTGCAGGGGAGATTTCGGCCACCGGGTCGATCGCCTTCCAGGCCATGATGCCCGACAGCCCGGCTCGCTGGCTGATCCTCGCGGGCTTCCTCATTAATGCCGGAGCGCCGCCGTTGTCGGCATGGTTGCCCGATGCCTATCCTGAAGGGTCCTGGAGCGGCACTGTGTTCCTCTCCGCGTTCACCACAAAGACGGCGGTTTTTGTCCTCATGCGTGGTTTCCCCGGGGCGGAGATCCTGATCTTCATCGGTCTCTACATGGTTTTCTACGGCATCGTCTATGCGATCCTGGAGAACGACATGAGGCGCATTCTGGCCTACAGCATCATAAACCAGGTCGGTTTCATGGTTTGCGGAATTGGCATCGGCACCGAGATGGCGCTCAATGGTGCAGCGTCCCATGCGTTTGCGCACATAATCTACAAGGCGCTGCTGCTCATGTCGGCAGGGTCCGTTCTGCTGATGACCGGCAAGCGCAAGTGTACGGATCTGGGCGGGCTGTTCCGGACCATGCCGCTAACTGCGACCTGCGGTATCGTCGGCGCGTTGGCCATCTCGGCATTCCCGTTCACCTCCGGCTTTGTCAGCAAGTCGATGATCTCCCAGGCGGCGGCCGACCAGCACCTGGCGATTGTCTGGCTATTGCTCGCAGCGGCATCGGCTGGTGTGTTCCTACACGCAGGAATCAAGTTCCCGTGGTTCGTGTTCTTCCAGAAGGACTCAGGAATGAGGCCCGACGAACCGCCGTGGAACATGAAGGCCGCCATGGTTCTATTCTCGATACTGTGCATCGCCATCGGCGTCATCCCAGGACCGCTCTATGATCTGTTACCCTATGCTGTCGACTATGTGCCCTATACGGGAAGTCACGTCGTCAGTCAGCTACAGCTTCTTCTGTTCTCCGGACTCGCATTCTTCCTCCTGCTCGGGATACTGAAAAGGACCCTTACCATTACGCTGGACTTCGATTGGGTCTACCGCAGGTTAGGGCGTGCGCTTGCCGCCGCATTCGATGCTAAGAGCACCACGGCCTGGACGGCTTTTGTTGAACGCGTGTCTCGCACGGTCTATGCGTTCGTATCGACTTTGCACCGTCATCATGGTCCCCACGGCGTCCTGGCCAGAACCTGGCCCACCGGCAGCATGGCATTCTGGGCGACATTCCTGCTGGGCACATACCTCATTGTTTATTTCCTGCTCGCGACGCCTTCATAAGTTTCACGAGACTTTCGATCCTCCAATTGATGCTGGATCGCAATCAGTTGCAGTCGTTTGAGAATCTTACGGCCACTTGCCGGTTATTGGCTCCCATCGAAGCGCCAGCCTGCAGTGTCATCGCCGTACAGTAACTTGCAATTGTCAAATTCTTGTGGTGAGAACATGCACAATTGGTTCTTAGTGATCGAGCGCATCAATATAAATCTGTGATATATTACGTTTTTCGCGTTGAACCGCTACGGGAATCTCATGAATACCTATTATGAGGTCCAAATCACTAGACAAGATGCTGCAAGTGTGTAATCACCTTAGGCGTGGGTCGAAAGACTCGCCAATTCGGGGGCGAATTTGGAGCAAATGAGCAACGATGCTTCCACCCCATCGTTTCTCCAGTCGAAATTGTTTGAGGCCTCAGTGAGACCACATGGAGAGTTCACTGAGTTCGCAACACGTAACAAATGAAGCCGGCGCATTGTGTTCGTCCGACACAGCGAATATGACACGCCAAGCTAACGGAAGCAGGAAAGCATGGATTCAAAACCAGAATTGGTCGATCTAACGGCAGAGATCGTTGCGGCCTATGTGAGCAACAACGTGATCGTCTCATCAGACCTTGCTGGCATTATCACCAATGTTCACCAGGCACTCGAGACTGCCGTGAAGGGGGGCAACGAACCCGAGGCACCACCGCTCAAGCCAGCGGTGTCGATCAGGAAATCGATTACACCTGATTACATTATCTGTCTCGAAGACGGCAAGAAGTTCAAATCTCTGAAGCGTCATCTTCGGACCCACTACAATCTGACACCGGAAGATTATCGCGAGAAGTGGGGTTTGCCCCGCGATTATCCCATGGTTGCGCCGAACTACGCGGCAGCAAGATCCAACCTGGCCAAGAAAATGGGCCTTGGACAAAAGGGACGCAGCGCCGGCTCTTGACACAGCCCACTGCAACTCAGTTCAAAGAACTGGCGGGATCAGGCGTTGTAGCCCCCGCCGGCTCTTTTTTTGCCCAATGACTTTGCCCAATATATTTGCACAGTGTACCGGCATCTGTGTTGATCTGAATTTCCACTACATTGCGTCTTCATTGCCAACTAAGACGGAATGCGTCGAAGGTTCCGTTCGACTCTCCACACCTATGTCAATCAGCGGCAATGATTGTGCTTGCGCGGATTCCGGCTTATGATTCATAGTGCTTGTGAGTGATTCTAAACCTTCCTTCTGCCTCGTGAATCGAATTCTGACTTATGACGGCCTCACCCGATCTCGCATTTCGCACTCAGCTCGTTGTTCCTGAACAACGTCAGCTTTACGATTATTGGCGCGACTGCTGTGCCCATCGGACAATGCCGTCGCGTCACGACATCTCACCCATGGATTTCCCCAAGCTGCTGCCATACATCAGCCTCGTGGATGTCGATGCGGAAGCTGGCAGGTTTCGAGTCCGGCTCGCGGGTACGCGTTTGCGTGATGTCTATGACCGGGAGATTACCGGTCGATATCTCGATGAACTGGACTTCGGGGACAAGACTGAATACTGGCTGTCGGCCTATCGCCGGGTTACTTCAAACGGCCGCCCGGCGCAGGGCGTGATCCGGGGGCCGCGACGTAACAAGGATCATCTCGTGCAGTTCTGGCTGCGGCTGCCGCTGTCCCCGAACGATGATCGTGTTTCAATGATCTTGTGCTACGACGCGTTCATTCCCGCCGCCAAGGCAACCGCGAACGGGATGGACCTGGACGACATTATCTACGCTCAAGGATGACGCTCTATTAAGTACTTACCTTTGGTAACGTACCAGTGGCACAAAGGGTTTCTGCAAAGCTACCCGTCTGCCGGTGCCTCGTTCAAAGCAGAGTGTGCGTCAAGCTGAATGCGCTTGACCATGGATGCAAAGCCATTGGAACGTTGTGGAGTGAGGTGCTCATGCAGTCCGATCTTTCTGAAAACATCCACTGCATCCGTGTCCAGAATCTCCTGAGCGCTTCGTCCAGAATAGACTTCAAACAGAATGGCGACCAGGCCGCGGACGATGTGAGCGTCGCTGTCCCCTTGAAACTGTAAAGTCGGTACTGGTCCATCAGTTACCAGGGAGGTGTGGAGCCAGACCTGACTGGCGCACCCGCGGACTTTGTTGGACGCTGTCCTGTAAGCATCGGGAAGTTCGGGAAGGTTCTTTCCCAGTTCGATGACGTAGCGGTATTTTTCTTCCCAATCTTCGAGCAGTTCGAAGTCGTCGATGAGGTCTTCTATCGCCATGACACTTCCGATTTGATTGCAGGACATCGGGCCACGGGCGCCCGCGATGTTTATTAGCATCAAATCTCGACCTGCCGACGAAAATTTCGCAAGGCAAATCTGGCCAGTGTTGGTTTGATCTCTTCAATGAAAAAACACCACGACGCGGTGAAAGGGCAGAGAACGCCGCGTCGTGGTGCCTAAGGCAGATATACTGCCGTCTCAATGTAGGGCCGTCAAACCCGCTCTAAAATTTCATCAGGACAAAGCTGTCTGCCCACAGCTCAACTCTGTTACTTGCGCCACTCCGCAGTCAGGCCTTATGCGGGACGCGCCGAAGACACTGGACCAGACCATTCGGGAATGATGTCTTCGATTTTCAATGTGTTCTGTGATCCGCCACCCGCGACGACAATGAATGCACCGGTTGTGGAAACAGGTGACTGTGGATCCAGCTGTGGATCTATGAGTGCAGATTGATCGACATTCTTGTGTATCGTGATGGGCGACTCCGGTACGCTGTCACTGCCGGAAGCGGCTGTCGCCCATTCATAAATGACCCGAACGCCATATTTTGCCTTGGCTTCCATAAGATTCAACGCGTGTTTGCCGGTGTCGCAGACTTGTGGATTCCGGCTGCAAAACGTCGAAATGTCGCTCACTGTAGAATAAGCAGCGTGCAGGGCATCATCGGTCGTCACCTGCGCTGTGCTCGAAACTTTTACGGGGTTTGTTTCCGTTACCGTGTTGTCAGCCGGCAGAAGAAGCACGACTACAGACAACCAGAACATTGTTCTCACTATAAACATCGATTTGCCCTTTCAATTGATGTTCGATTGATTTTGAGAACTTAGCAAATACGTTTTTACATCAAGTATAGATTTGATACGACATTTTATTATACCTATATTTTATTTATCGTAAAATGATAATTACTAAACATAAACACAAATGATCGGAAAATGAGTGCCAAGTTTTACTCAAGTTTGAAGAAGATGAGAACAAAAATAGTCTAAAATTTTAGCGATTCCGAGAGGTGTTTTAGCGGCGGTGCCTCCGCACTTTCAAGTTTCCTTAAGATACGAACTCCATAATGCGGACGGGGGTGACACAGGCCAATTATTGGTTCCATTGATATTAGCTGTATATGGGGATTGAACGATTTTGTTTCCGGGAACTTTAGTCCGAAGCCATATCCGAAAACTGGTCCATATCACCGGCCGGTCCGACGAACTTGTGTGTGCACGCCATGAAGCATTTATCCTTTCGCATTTGATGGGGGGAGCATTGGTTTGCCTGGTAGTGCCGGTCTATCTGTGGCAAACGGGCTCGCCATCTATGCTTGAGGTGGTTGCGCTGGCCTGGCTGGCCTCTCCCATCCTGATTGCCCTTTATTTGTCCGGGACCGGACGTCTGAACTCGGCGCACTTGCTCTCTGCTGCAAGCCTTGCGGGTCTGGTCGGTTGCCTGGCGACGGTAACGGGCGGGCTTACCTCATTCCTCTTGGCTTGGCTGATTGTCGTTCCTGTGGAAGCTGCGTTGTCAGGATCGAGACGGGTCGTCCTGGCGTCGATATCATTGTGCTGCCTGGTGTTCGCCATTCTGGCTGGCCTCCAGTTCTGGGAATGGATGCCGCAGGCAATAGATTTTGGAGAGAAGGCCTATCTGATGCCGTCGCTGGGATTTGTTTCGGCAATGGGATACATCGGTGGACTTTCATTGAGCATTCAGGACCTGCATGCCAAATCGACCGCGGCCCTGCGGCGCAGCGAAGAAAGTTTGCGGCTGTTGGCGGAAAACGCAACCGACCTCATCACCCGGCACGAACACGACGGCAGGGTTTCATTCGCGTCCGGAGCGACCCGAACCTACACCAAGGGTGACGCTTCAGGGTTGCTCGGAGACGGACTGAGGGACCTGGTACACATTGCTGACCGGCCAAAATACTTGCAGGCACTCGATCAGGCAACCAAGGGTGGGGAACTGGCATCCGTTGAGTTTCGTATTGCCGCCCTGGACGAGACCGATCCTGGGACCGGTAAGGGGCCGCCGCAGTATCGCTGGTCTGAGATGAGGTGCCGTCCATTGCCACCAAATGCGGGAAACCTTGATGGTCACCAGATTGTCGCTATCACCCGTGATGTGTCCGAGCGCCGACAACAGCAGGACGCACTTCTGGCAGCACGCGACGAAGCTGAGGCAGCCAACGAGGCCAAGACGCACTTTCTCGCAAAAGTCAGTCATGAATTGCGCACACCGCTCAACGCGGTCATCGGCTTTTCAGAGATAATTCGCGACGAGCTGTCCGACATGGGCGGGCATGACCAGAGAGTTGAATATGCCGGCCTTGTTCAGGAGAGCGGGACCCACCTTCTCAATGTGGTCAACGATCTCCTCGATATGTCACGCATTGAGGCGGCTAAATTCGAAATTGAACCGGTCATGTTCGATGCAGTGGAAATTGTCGAACATTGCGTCAAAACCTTGATGCCTACGGCGCAAAAGGGGCAGATTCACCTGTCCGTTGATCCGGCCGGGGGTCCAAGGCCGTTATTTGCCGACCCGCGCGCATTTCGCCAGATTGCCCTGAACCTGATCTCCAACGCTGTGAAGTTTACACCCGACGGTGGCAACGTGACAGTCGGCATCACGGCGTTTGATGGGTCGCAAAGCCTTTTCGTCCGCGACACCGGTGTTGGAATTCCTGCTGAGGTGGTGCCACGCCTTGGCGTACCGTTTGTCCAGGCAGACAATGGCTTAAACCGGATGCATGGAGGAACAGGTATCGGCCTGTCGGTCGTCAAGGGGCTTGCAGAATTGCACAGCGGTTCGATGAAAATCACAAGCGAAGTCGGCAAAGGGACCACGGTAACAATCCAGTTTCCCGACCGTGCACCACGCGATGATAGCCGGTTTGAAGCCGGCTACCGGCAGACCGCATGAATGTTATCCATACCCAGGCCAGTGATTCAGCCTGTGTTCACACGATTGCCATAATCTGATGCACGATACGCTACAACATCTTGTCGAGGAGGGCTGGCGGTGACGAGAACGGGGTCATATTTCGCTACTGCAGCGTTCGGATGCCTGAGTATTGCGATCGTGTGGAATGCCATGCTGGGTCAAAACGGCCGGCATCCGGCGCCGATTGCGATCACCAAGATCCACCAGGTGGATTCTGTTACGCGAAAAGCGCTGCAGGACGACTATACGGCGCGTATGACCTTGGCTCAGTTTCCCCGTTCCATCAGTATTCTGCCTAAGTCCCGCCAACAGGTGGTGGTTCAGGATCTGCAATCGGAACTGACCGAAATGGATTTTTATGACGGCGTGGTTGATGGTCTCCCAGGACCGAGAACGCGTGACGCCATCATGGCCTATCAGAAGGCCAATGGACTGGCCGTGAACGGCGAGCCGACAGAAGAATTGCTCGACAAACTGCGCTTCAACCGACGCATAGCGGAAGTCGCCCAAACACCGGCGCCGACAACGACATCTGCGATCGCACCGCCCAAAGAATCTGTCAACAAGGACGTTCAGCTGGTTCAGAGCGGGCTTGCCGAACTTGGTTACAGTCCGGGACCGGTCGATGGTGTTCTGGGAGAGCAGACACGACAGGCTATTCGTAAGTTCGAACAGGATCGCCAATTGGTTGAAACCGGTCGAATTTCGCCACTACTGCTGCGTGAACTGCGCAAGGTGACCGGCGTCTCGGTTCTGAGCTCCACCTGAACGCAGGAGCCCTCAGGCTCTGGCTTAATTACATCATGGAAATCGATGCGGCTGCGAACGGACATCTGGATCCAGGCCTATGTCAGGCGCTGTTTTGTGGAAGGCCTCTGGGCGGCGGTGTCCCGCAAGGGAGATCCTGACGCCGGTGCTGTTATGGTCCGTCTCGACTGTCTGGATGGCACGGTGCGGTTGTATGCACCGGCTCCTGGTGGTGCATTTGATGACAATGGGGACAGACGCTGGACTGAGTTGTTCGGCGACTCTGAGACTGCTTCCATCGAAATTGCGGAGTATCTTGAAAAGCAACTCCGTTATGATCCCGATCTGTGGATAGTCGACGTCGAAAATCGGCTGGGCGAGTCATTGCTGTCAGTGAGCTGACGAGAGTTTGCTGAGTATCGGGTGTCGCGTCCGGACGCAAATCGACGTCTGGCTGCTTATCCACTATGGGGCAGATTCAGGCAGCAGCATTCTTGATGGTGTGGTTCAAGGTGCTTTTGCGAACGTTCCAGAATCGGATGATGCGCTGGGCGGTGGAGACCGCAAGACTGTCGTACATCTTGATCAGGTCATCGATTTCGGTCTGCGATTTCTGGATCATGCTCCCGAAGGCCTGGACGAGACTTGCAAATTGCGATGTCGGCATGTCGCCGGCACGGCACGTCAGAGCAAGGCCATCGCCGGTCCGGTCCATCGAAACCCTGCGTGCCGTCGCCATATCAATGCGTGCCAGTTTGGCAAGGCCGCATATGAACTCCGGCATGCGGCGTTCCTGTGCGAATTCGATCAGTTTGGCGGCGTTGAGTTCGCCCTTTTGCTCAAGTTCACGGATAATCAGTTCCGGTTGGCTTTCTGTAGCCTGATCGACATCAAGACCATAAGCCTGGGACGTGGCAATCTCACTGAGGATATCGTCAAGCCTATCCCGGTCAACACCACAACTTTCGGCAACGATCTGTTCGCGGATCTCAACGGTCAGTTCGCTGAGCACCTCCTTCATGAGTTCGGCCGGCAGGTCCGGACGTTTCGCCAGCGAGGTTTGGAGACCTTCGCTACCGGCGTCTATGGCCCGTTCCGCAACACGTACGAAAGATGTCCCGGAAATTCGGGCTGTCTTGTTCTCTACCAGGTTCTGGACCACCGCGTCATCGCCATTATCGACCAGAACTTCGGACACGCTTTCCCCAATATCCGGCCTTTTCGTGATCGCCATCAGGTGATCCTGGCTTTGTCCGGACGCGATCTCAATGAGATCGTCCTGAGTGAGCACCGCGCTTCGCTCTATCACCGGACGGGCGACGGTGATTTCATCGGTAGCCAGTTTACGGATCAGGTCCGGTGGTGCTGCGGCTTCGTCCGCCAGACGTTGCGCCAGATCCAGACGCACGCGGACCTCCAGATCATAGGCAATCGACTCCATGATATCGCCGAAGAACCACTTCTCGCGGCTGGAGTAACTTGATGGCTGCTCGAGGAAAAGGTCGGTTATGTCGCGCAGCAACTCGCGCCTGCGATCGCTGGATTTCTCACTGGCAAGATCCGCAATCTGTTTTAGTTTCTCTACTCGGTCTTCCATTGTCCGTTGCCCCCGGGGAGAAGAATGACTTGGAGACTATCGAACACCAAAACAATGGAATTACCGTAAACTTAATCGGCAAAATTGGAACGAAACCAACAATCAGGCTGTGCTTAGGGCTTTGTTAACCATAACAACGTTTAAATTGTGTCCAAGCCGAGTTGGAATGCCTGTGGTGAGATATCGCAGAATTGCTTTTCAGGATCGGCGAGGAGATTGATATGGCTGACATTCTGGAGTTTCACGCACCCAAGGCGTCCCCAACCAGGGCTGTCAAATCCGATTTGCCGGCGAAAGTCATAATATTTCCAGGCGTTAGGATTGACCGGGATAGCTTCAGTCTGGCGGATCGAATTCCCAGCCGCTCAACAAAGGCACCCGCCCGCAAGACCGCAGCCAAAGCCGACGATTAAGCGAAACCGAAGTCCCCGTCGGGGCAAGCCTGGAGAACCTGGTATGACACGGATCGACTGGGCAAGGATCAACGTCAACTGCAGGGTTGCAGCCAGTATGGCGGCGATCCTGGTGACCTCCGCGTGCAGCACGACTGGCGATTTCGGCCGAACCGAACCTTCATTCGTTCAGCAACATATCGTGCCTGTGGCCCGGACAGCAGTCCGTGATATCCGCGGCGTTCTGACTTCCGACTTCGACTACACGTCGGACGAAGAAGAATTGCGTGCCCGCAGCGGGACGCTCCTCACCCAGGATCGCCGGTGGTCGCTCGACCGGTTCTTGGGCTCCATGATCGAAGATGTCGGCATATCGGACAGCCGCTATGAAACAAGCCGACGGGTAACCCACAATACCGGTGTCAGCGTTTACGAACACCGGCGCCCCAGCCGGACTGCCGATACGCTTTTGGGTTATCTCTACACCGAAGCGTCGATGGTCGAAGATTTCAGCGACGTTGCTGATCGTGTTTACGATGCCGATGCAAGGAGGCGGGAGTATCTGCTGTACGGCGGTGAAGTCTCAGGCGACGAAATCCACAATACGACCGCCCGGATAGAGTCGAACCGGCGGGTCACGAGAAAGACCGTTCTTGCTCTGAGAAATCGCGTTGACGATTATCGTCTGGAGCTCCGGAAGAGCCGCCTGGAACACCCAGACGTTCCCGACTACGGCGTGTTGTCTGCAATCGACCGCTACGCGGCAACGGTTGACGGCCTGGAAGACCGGCTGCGTACGTGGCCGTTTCCGGAAGACTACGTAAGAGCGTCTGCCGGACGATCGAAGAAGAATAAGAACAACAAGGATCTGCTGGGGGGCTGAAGCCCACCGGACGGTACAACGCTTTTATTAATCATCCGACGGGTTTCCAGCGTGCCAATCAGCCCGGTCTATAAAATAACCACGGATATCGGAATCCTGGAGCAGCTCAAAGGCTTTGGCAACGGGCCGCTGCAACGATGTTGTCCACCTCTGCCCGGCGGCTGCGGTCAGGGACAAACCCTCTGAAGATAATCAGGCCGGTGAGTGCCGGTGATGCAAACGTTATGGCATCCTTCACCAGGCTGTTGTTGCTGACCGACGCCTGGCTATCGGCATTGACGATCAGCAACTTCAGGTTGCGTACGCCGGTCTGTGTGTCATTGATCGTGTAGATGTTTTCCCCGGTATCCGAATAAACGCTCACCGACCAGTAACTGTCGGGAATTGGTGCAGAGATCTGGACAGGATCCCGGGACAGGTCAAAGCGGCAAAACGCGTAACTGATATCCGGACTTGGCTCCACAAGCATCTTGTTTGCGTCATTCGCAGACGACAGTTTCTTGAGTGTATTGAGTTCGCTCGTGGTTTCGAATTGTGCCATCCGGGCACCGATGTCGAGCATGGGCACGAACAGAACCAACGCAAGATGTACAATGGCGGCGAGCAGGCAAGTTGCCGCTGTCCAGAAGATCCACGCCTTCATGAGCACATCCCCCGGCGAATGGACGGCAGCGTCGCAGTGGCCAGAT